>CAYZDQ010000060.1:4266-8561 GCA_964476955.1 uncultured Anaerolineaceae bacterium | reverse complement strand
GCCCGCTCTCATCGGATCAAGGGTTGGCGTCGCCACGACCGATCGTTCGGCTCGAGGCGACGCGCGATCAACTACTCGGCTTCGTCGACGACTTCGTAGCCGAAGACCTTGGCCTCGTTGACGAGCTGGTTGGCGAAGGTATCCCAGGCCTCGCTCAGAGACTTGCCTTCGGTCAGCGCGGGGGTGATGGTTGACTGCCAGATGTTGCCCGTGTTGTAGAGCATGTAGCTGAAGCCGTCGCGGACACGAGACTCGGCGTCTCCGAAGGCCTCGACGAGCCCGTCGAAGTCGGAGTAGAAGCCAACCTCGTCCATGTTGCTCAGCCATTCATCCTGGACCGGGCCAAAGGCGGGCATGCCCGTGGACAGCTCCACCTGCCAGCGTGGGTCGCCTGAGACGAACTTCGCGAACGTGAGGGCGTTCTCAAGCTGCTTGCCGGTGATGTGCGTGGAGACGCCCCACAGGCCGCCGCCCTCGTTGCCGGTGAAGCCGGGCTCCGGATCATCGGCCCAGCGCAGCGGCTTGGCTGCGGAGATCTGGCCGTGGTCCTGGCCCCAGACGTCGCGGAACAGGTAGTTGCCCCACCACAGTGCGCCCGGGCTCATGACGAGATTCCCACCGGGCTCTGCGGAGTCGGCACTGAAGATGCCAACCGGCGTCACGGCCCCGGCGGCGATCATGCCGTCGAGCATATCGACCACGCGGGTGCACTTGGGGTCGCTGAGGTCGATGTGGACCTTGGACTCGTCGATGCGGTCGTTGGTCGGGCAGCCGGAGGCCCATAGATAGCGGGACGGCGCGTAGACGTCACCAAGGAAGCCCGAGAGCTTGCCCGGGTGCTCCTCCGCGATCTGGACCGCGAGCTCGCCGTACTCCTCCCACGTCACGGGCACCGCATAGCCGTTCTCGTCGAAGAAGGCCTTGTTGTACCAGAGCACGTCGGGGGCCTGGTCGTTGCGCAGGCAGCGCACGCCACCGTCGATCTCACAGAACCGGTTGACGCCCTCGGGGTAGCCCTCGAGATGCTCGGGGATCAGCTCGGAGAGGTCACGGGCGTAGTTGATCTTCTCGCTGGTCGCCCAGGCGATGTCATCGTTCGAAGGGAAGAAGATGACGTCCGGCCAGCCCTCACCGGCCTGGTTGAAGAGGACGAACTGCTGCTGCAGCGTGGCGTCCGTGCCGATCTGCTTGACCGGGTTCCACTCGAACGGGATGTCGGGGTATGCCTCCTGGAACGGTGCCGCCGCGGCCTCGCGGGGCGGATCGAGCCAGACCATGATGGCGCCGCCGGAGTCGGTGGCGTTGGGATCTTCCTGGCCTCCCTGGGCCAGGGCAGCACTCGCGCCGGTCGCGGCCAGGATGAGCGCCATCGCGCCTCCCGCCATCAGGCGTGTCGAGCCGTTGTGCAACGAACCCATAGGGGTCTTCCTCCAAAGCTCGTGACCAACTGGCCACCTGTCGGCCCCGGCGTTCTCCTCCGCACCGGGACGCGCGCAGGGTAGACCCGTTCAGGGTCACTTGTCAACGTTGATAACGATAACGAGTGCTTGGTAACGACTAACAAACACTCACCAATCCACGTAGCATTCAGCCGGCTGAACATGCTCGAGGTGCTATCCACGCTTGGAACCGACCGCTATACTCCCGCGCATGGCTGAACAAACGAATGTTCACGACCCGGAGCTCCGCTTCGAGGACGTGCAGGGGGAGATCGCCGATCGCCTCACCAGCGCCATGGTCTCGGATTCGCTCGACGCCACCGGCGTTCGCGGCCAGGTCATGCACGCACGCATCGGCCCTGTGACCTCGGGTTCGCGCGCGGTCGGGCGGGCGCGCACGGTTCGCTTCGAACCGTCGGACCAGGACAGCGACGACCCCTACGGTGCGGCCATGGATTTCATCGATTCCCTGGGCCCCGGCACGGTCGCGGTCATCGCTACCGGGGAGGACGAGCGCACCGCCTACTGGGGCGAGCTCTTCAGCGCCTCGGCCAAGGGCCACGGTGCGGTGGGTACGGTCTGCGATGGCCCCGTGCGCGACGTGCCCAAGGTGCGCAACGTGGGCTACGACCTCTTCGCGCCATCGTTCCGACCCCTCGATTTCCGCGCCCGGATGCGCGTCGTGGGCATGGCCGAGCCGGTCGAGTGCGGCGGTATCCCCGTTGTGCCCGACGACCTCGTCTTCGCCGACGAGGATGGCGTGGTGGTGGTCCCACAGGCCGCTGAGGCAGAGGTGCTCCACCGAGCCATCGCGCGCGCTTCGGCCGAGAGTAACGTGCTCGAGGAGCTCCTGGGCGGCGCCAGCCTGCGCGAGGTCTGGGAACGCTGGCACGTGCTGTGAGCCGCTCGACCGACACCCGTCTGCTGCTGCTCGCCGACGGCGACAACGTGCTCATCACCACGACCTCGATCCGCGCCGGAGAGGAGCTGCTGGTCGATGGCCACGCCGTCGAGTTGATGACCGACCTGGCGCTCGGGTTCAAGGTCGCGGCCACCGATCTCCCGGAAGGGACGACCGCGATCCGTTTGGGCACGCCCATCGGGCGGACCACGACCGACGTGTCGTGCGGCGAGGTCGTCCACACGCACAACCTCGAGAGCCTCTACCTGCGGACCCACGCGCGAGGAGAGCAATGACGCAGCTGACCGGCTATCCGCGCTCCGACGGGCGGGTGGGCATCCGCAACGTGGTGGCCGTGGCCTACCTCGTGGAGTGTGCCCACCACGTTGCCAGGCGCCTCGCCGCGGGCCTCGAGGACGACGTCCACGTCATCGGCTTCGGCGGCTGCTATCCCAACGACTACGCGGCCATGATGCTCGAGCGTCTGACCACACACCCCAACGTGGGCGCCGTCCTGCTCGTCTCGCTCGGTTGCGAGGGCTTCGACCGCGCCGAGCTGGCACGCAAGATCGCCGCCTCGGGCCGGCCCGTGGAGACGCTGGTCATCCAGCAGGCCGGTGGCACGCGCAAGACGATCGAGGCTGGCCGTGCCTGGGTGGAGCAGGCACGCCGGCAGCTGGCCCAGGCCGAGCGCGTGCCCATGGGCCTCGATGAGCTCGTGGTGGGCACCATCTGCGGCGGTTCCGACAGCACCAGCGGCATCACCGCCAACCCTTCGGTCGGTCGTGCCTTCGAGCTGCTGGTCGAGGCCGGGGCCCGGACGATCTTCGAGGAGACCGGCGAGCTCATCGGCTGCGAGCACGTGATGGCCGAGCGGGCCATCACGCCGGAGCTCGGGCGCGAGCTGATCGGCGCGGTGGAGAAGGCGGAGCGCTACTACCGCACGCTGGGCCACGGCAGCTTCGCGGCCGGCAACGCCGAGGGTGGCCTGACCACCATCGAGGAGAAGTCGCTGGGGGCCTATGCCAAGAGCGGTACCGGGCCCATCCACGGCGTGATCAAGCCGGGTGACATCCCCGCGCACGGTGGGCTGTACCTGCTCGACGTCATCCCTGACGGCGAGGTGCGCTTCGGCTTTCCCAACATCAACGACAACGCCGAGGCCGCGGAGTTGATGGCCTGCGGTGCCCACATGATCCTGTTCACTACCGGGCGCGGCTCCGTGGTGGGCAGCGCCATCAGTCCCATCATCAAGGTCTGCGCCAATCCCGAGACCTACGCGCGCATGTCGGAGGACATGGATGTGAACGCCGGGCGGATCCTGCACCGGGAGGCCACCATCGCGGAGGTCGGCGAGGAGATCTTCGGGCTGGTCCAGCGGGTCGCTGCCGGCGAGCCCAGCGCCAGCGAGGCCATGGGGCACCAGGAGTTCGTGCTGACCTACAAGACGTTCGAGCCCATCGGTCCGGCCTGCCTGCCACTGGCTGCCGCGGACCCGTCGCCAGTGTCGGCCTAGAGGAGGAAGGATGCGGACGGTCGAGGTGTTCTACGAGGACTACGAGGTCGGTTTCGCCCGGGAGACCACCGGACGGACCATGACCGAAGCGGACATCGTGCTGCACGCGGGACAGACCGGCGACTTCTTCCCGCACCACATGGACGCCGAGTGGTGCGCCACGCAACCGTTCGAGCGTCGTGTCGCGCACGGCACACTGGTGATGTCGATGGCCGTGGGCATGACCGCCGGAGACATCAACCCGCGGGCCATGAGCTACGGCTACGACCGGGTGCGCTTCGTGCGGCCGGTCTTCATCGGCGACACGCTCAGGGTGCGGGCGGAGATCACCAGCAAGTACGACCACAAGAAGCGGCCCGAGGAGCTGGGCATGGTGGAGGAGACCGTCACAGCCACCAACCAGGAGGGGCAGGTCGTGCTCGTGCTGGTGCACCTCTAC
>CAYZDQ010000060.1:0-4256 GCA_964476955.1 uncultured Anaerolineaceae bacterium | reverse complement strand
CCGCGGCCTAGGCGTAGTCCCCCGGGACGTTCCTGACACCGATCGGCCGGAGTGGCCCTCAGCCCCCACGAGGTCGAAGTCGACGAGGTTGCGGGCGAGATGCACCGATCCAGCCCGGGTGAGGTTGGCCGTGAGAGTCCTGGTCTCCACAGGGTTCAGATGACGCAGTCGGCGGCCAAACGCGTCGAGTTCGACCTCCACGGGGTTGGACTCAGGTCAGAGTGGGCAGGTTCGTGTCCGCGACCCCATGTCACAGCCGGGGAGTGGCCCTAGGCTTCTGCCGGCACCGCCTTGACCACGTCATCGTCGTAGCTCATGGCCAGCGTCTGGCCCGGCTGCACCACCAGGAAGTCGTCGTCCCACTCGCCGTTCATCAGCCGCTCGATGAGCGTCAGGTCCGAGAGGACGGCCTCGAAGCGCCAGCCCCGCAGCTCGGATTCCTTCCGTGCTGCCTCTCGGGCGTCGTCGTCCGCGGCCAGGCCGGACTCCAGGAAAGCGCCGCGCGTGTAGTGCGACTGCCACTCGCCCAGCGCCTCCATGAGATAGTCGGCGTTCTCCTGGCCGTATTTCTCGATGTACTCCTGGTAGGTGGCGTTGACACCGTCCGAGCGTGACGCGTCGCCCAACAGCCAGCCCTTGAGCGCGTCGCCACGCTTGACGTTGTCCTCGGTGAACCAGTAGGTGCCAGGCGTCGACTCGTGTTCCTGCTGATACCGCTCGCGCGAACCGAGGAAGATCGTGGCGCAGTCGTGGGCCCGGGGCAGCACCAGGGGCTTGGTGCGCGCGAGCAAGCCGGCCGTGGCACCACCACAGAGACCGTAGCCGAGGATGATGGCGTCGGCCGCGGGGTCCTCGGTCTCGATGCGGTCGATCTCCTCCTGGATGCGGTCGCGCAGGGGCAGTGGCTCGACGTGGAGCGAGGCCGAGAGGTCGGTCAGCACCAGGTCGTGCGCAGACGCTTCCCGGATGTGCTTCACCGGGAGCATGAGCATGTCGCAGACGATGAACTGGAGTCGCATGGTGTGATCCTAGGCGGTGGCCGCCAGCACCTCCGGATGGATGACGCCGTCCGACTCCCGCTCGCCACGGGCGGCCTCGACCACGGCCGTGGCCACGTGTACTGCCGCGGCGGCGTCGGGAGCCCATCCGGCAGCACCGATCTCGTTGGCAAACTCGAGCGTGACCGGCGCGCCGCCGATGATGACCCTCAGACCGGGCATGTCGTCGGCCTTGGCTACTGCCGCGGTGACCTCGCGCATGTTGCCCATGGTCGTGGTCAGCAGCGCGCTGCAGCCGATGAGGTCGGCGTCGTGCTCGCGCGCCGCCGCGAGGAACTCCTCAGCGCTGGTGTTGGTGCCCAGGTCCACGACTTCGAAGTTCGCGCCCTTGAGCATCATGGCCACGAGGTTCTTGCCGATGTCGTGAAGGTCGCCGCGGATGGTGCCCAACACCGCGGTCTTGTCCGGCTTGTGGCCGGCACCGACCAGCAATGGCTCCAGCAGGGCCACGGCGCCCTTCATGGCGCGGGCACTGATGAGCATCTCGGGGACGAAGATCTCCTGGCGGCTGAAGCGCTCGCCCACCACACCCATGGCTTCGGTCATGGGCTGCAGGATCGCGTGGGGGTCCAGGCCCTCGTCGATCGCGGCTTGAGTGATCTCGATCGCGGTCTCGCGGTCGCCGGCCTCGACAGCTGCCTGCAGTCGCTCGAAGTCTGCCATCCGTCCTCCTGGGGGTCGCGTCATGGTGTTCGCGTCGCGGCCACTCTAGCGGTAGTCGGCGGTTCGGGCCGCCTGCCGGCTGGTCGGGTTCGCTGTGGAATCACCAGCGCGATGGTAATGGTTTGCGCACCGGCTCGGGCAGCTATGCCGGCGGCGCGGCTGTGTTCGCACCCGACCGGTCGCGTCGCACCCAGTGTCGAATCGCCAGCTACCGTCCCCAGGCCTCAGTCGTCGGCCGACCTCGTCCCTGCCATCAGCTCCTCCTCGAAGTGCCTGGCCGCGTGTCCACCCATGCGTCCCGACTCGATGACGCGCTGCAGGAACTCTCGTGTGCGTGCCTCTTGGGGATCGCCGAAGAGCTGCGTCGGCGGTCCTTCCTCGAGGATCTGGCCCTGCTCGAGGAAGCAGATGCGGTCAGCGATGTCGCCGGCGAAGCCCATCTCGTGGGTGGCGATGATCATGGTCATGCCCGACTCGGCCAGCTCGCGGATGACGTCGAGCACCTCCGCCACCAGCTCCGGATCGAGCGCCGACGTGATCTCGTCGAGCAGCAGCAGGTCCGGCTTCATGGCCAGCGCGCGCACGATGGCCACGCGCTGCTGCTGACCACCGGAGAGGCGGTCAGGGTACTGGTCGGCCTTCTCTTCGAGCCCGAAGCGCTTGAGCAGCGACATGGCCTCGCCCCGGGCTTCGTCCCTGCTCCTCTTGAGGACCTTGCGCGGCGCGAGGGTGATGTTGTCGACCACGCTCATGTGCGGGAACAGGTTGTAGGCCTGGAAGACGATGCCGATACGACGCCGGATGCGGTCGAGCTCCACGCCACGTGCTGTGATCTCCTCGCTCTCGACCACGACCCGCCCCGCCTCGATCGGCTCCAGCAGGTTCACGCAGCGCAGCAGTGTCGACTTGCCCGATCCCGAGGCGCCGATGAGGCAGACCACCTCGTGCTCGGCCACGACCAGGTCGATGCCCTTGAGCACATGGAGTTCCCCGAAGGACTTGTGCAGGCCCTCGATGCGAACCACTTCACGGCCCAGCGTGCGGCCGCTGGCTCCGGTCGACGCGCCGCTCATCGCACACCTGCCATCTGGCGACGTCGGTCTCGCGCGACCAGCCAGTCCACGAACCGCGACATCGGGATGGTCACCACCAGGAAGATCACGGCCACGATGAGGTACGGCGTGAAGTTGAACTCGGCGGCCTGGATGATCTGGGCTCGGCGGAAGATCTCCACCGCGCCGATGAACGACACCAGGGCAGTGTCCTTGAGCAGGCCGATCGAGTCATTGAGCAGCGGCGGGATGACCCGTCGCACTGCCTGCGGCAGGACGACGTAACGCATCGATTGCGTGGCGCTGAGGCCCAGCGACCGCGCCGCCCCGTTCTGGCTGGGATGCACCGACTCGATGCCGGCCCGATAGACCTCCGCCACGTAGGCGCTCCAGATGAGGGTCAGGGCCACGATGGCCCAGAAGAACGGCTCGGTGGTCGTGCCCGGCAGGCGTAACGCCGGGATGCCGAAGCCGAGCAGGAAGATGACGAGGATGCTGGGGACGCCGCGAAAGACATCGATGTAGATGGTCGCGGCGGCGCGGAAGGGGAAGAAGACCGGGCTCTTGAGGTTGCGCAGCACGGCCAGCAGCAACCCGCCGACGAGGACCAGCACCTGCGAGATGAGGAAGATCTGGACGTTGACCCGGAAGGCATAGACGAGCTGTTCGAAGCGCTCGCCGAAGACCTCGAAGCTGAAGAACTTCTCCTGGACACGCTCCCAACCGGGGGAGTTGACCATGATGAACACGACGACGACCAGCAACACGATGGTGCTGGTCGTCGCGATGGCGACCGCCTTGGCGCCCGGCGGTGGATGCCTGAGCGCCTCGGCGATTCGTTGCGACCGCGGGGAGCGTGTAGGCGCTGGGCCGCTCACGCTCCGCCCACGGACGTTCGGGTCATTCGATGACGGGCACGCCCTGCGCCGCGGTGATCGTGGCGTCGTAGATGGCCTGCAGCTCGCCGCTGGCGCCGATGGCGTCGATGGCCTCGGTGATACAGGCGGTCAGCGGGCTGTCCAGCTCCAGGACGGCGCCGATCTGATCCTGCTGTGCCGAGGTCGGGAACTGGCCCACGATGGTGCCGTCGGCCAACTGCACAGCCACCGTGAAGAAGGCGCTGCCGAGGTCGATGACGAGGCCGTCGATCTGGCCGTTGTCGAGTGCCTGGACCAGGTCAGCGTTGTTGTTGAAGACCTGCGGCTCGTTGTCCGGCTGGATCTGCTCCTCGATGAACTGGAGGCTGGTGGTGCCTACGGCTGCGCCGAGGTTGTAGCCCTTCAGGTCAGCGATGCTGGTGGCAGCGGTGATGTCCGTGCCAGAGTTGGCCACGAGCGACTGGTTGGCATCGAAGTACGGGGCGCTGAAGTCGACACTCTCGGCCCGATCGGGGCGGATGGAGATCTGCGCCATGTGGAAGTCGAACGCCTTGGGTCCGGGCTGGAAGGCCAGTCTGAACTCGGTGTTCTGCAGCCAGTCCACC
>CAYZDQ010000059.1:0-8588 GCA_964476955.1 uncultured Anaerolineaceae bacterium | reverse complement strand
CTCCTGGGCCTGGACCTGCTGGCGGATATCGGCTCGGTCGTGCTGGCCGACCCTTCGGAGGGCATGGTCGAGGTCGCGCGCACCAAGATCGAGGCCGAGGGCGTCGTCGATGCTTCTGCGGTCGTCTTCGACTTCCCCTCGGAGGAGATGCCCGAGGGCGCGCCGTTCGATCTCGCGGTCTCGCTGCTGGTGCTCCATCACGTCGAGGACACCGCGGCCACGCTGCGCTCGATCCGCGCCGCGCTGGCTCCGGGCGGCCACATCGGCCTGATCGATCTCGACGAGGAGGACGGCTCGTTCCACGACCCCGACCAGCCGGGCATGCACCATCACGGCTTCGAGGGCGACTCGCTCGTCGCGACCGCGACCGAGGCCGGGTTCGACGATGTCGAGGTCCGGATCGTGCACGAGCTCGAGCGCGACGGCCGGACCTATCCCCTATTCCTGCTCACCGGTCGCCGGTCGTCGTAGGCTGGAGCCGATCCTCTCCCACACCGAGCGCAAGCCCCGGGGGCGCATACGTTTCCCGTTGAGCATCGTGCCGATGGGCGTATAGCGCACGAACAGCTGGTAGGTCATGAGCAGGATCGCGCAGGTGGTCACCACGATGAGCCCGAACTTCAGCAGGGGCGGCAGGTCCCACGTGCGTACGAGGGCCTGCAGGCCGATCACCAGCGTCAAGTGCACCAGGTACTGCCAGTAGGCGGAGTCGGAGAGGTAGCGCACGCTGTAGCGCTCGCCTGAGAGCAACGCCCTGAAGAGCCCCATGAGGCCGAAGATCATCAACCAGGCATAGGCGACCTGCAGCGAGCTGGCCACGAGATGCCACTCGTCACCCTCACGGAACGTGACCTCGAGTGCGACCACGAGTGCGACCAGCGCCAGGCCCAGCACGAGCCACCAGCGACGGCCGATGGTCTCGACGCGAGGCTGGCCGGCGCGGTCCTCGGCGCCGAAGAAGAGGGCCCCGAACACGAAGAACAGCAAGTAGTAGGCAAAGACCGATGGATCCGGGACCCAGGTGATCGACGTATCCGGCCCGAAGGCCGGGATCGTCTCTCCCCCCTCCATGGTCAGCTGCGGCAGCACCACCAGCGGCACCAGCAGCCACATGAGCCAGCCGACCCATGGCTGGCGGATCGCATCCTGGCCGCCACGTCCGGCCCATCGTTCGACCAGCCAGGCGACGGGTGCGAAGAGCAGCACGAACAGCAGCAGGAACCACAGGAACCACAGGTGGTGCAGGCTCGGCAGTGAGGACAGGACGCCCTCGTCCACTTCGCCGGTCGCTTCCTCGGCGGAACCGGCCGCCCAGTAGGTGATGTCCTGCCAGACCCCGCCGGCCGGCCGCGGATCGCGCGAGCCGGCGGCCACGAGCGCCTCGGCGATAGCCTCTCGGCCGAAGTAGGCGGCCGCATCGACGGCCATCCCCTCGGCGGTCAGGGCGTTGGGATCGGCGCCGCGACTCAGCAGCAGTTCGGCCATCTCGGCATCGCCGGCGACCGCGGCCAGGTAGAGCGGTGGCAGTCCATCCGCGCCGGGAGCGTCGATGTCGGCACCGGCATCGAGCATGGACCTGACGGGGCCGTCGTAGCCGAGATAGGCGGCGCCGGCGAGGTCACCGCCGTCGACCACCTGTGACTCGACCGCTCGTTCCGCCACCCAGTCGACGGTGGGGACGATGATCAGCATGCCCAGGCTGAAGGGCAGCACGATACGACGCATGCGATGCCCGAGCAGCGCCGACAAGCCGCGCCGACGCCAGAGCAGTGCTGTGAAGAGGCCGCTCAGCAGGAAGAACAGCGGCATGCGGAAGCCGTGCACCGCCATGACGGCTTCGTCGAGAAAGCCGTCGGAGCTTGCCGTGACGTCCTCCACCGGCCAGGCCGAGGGGTAAGAGGAAAGGGCCGCGTGGAGACCGATGCCCAGCAGCATGGCGAAGGCGCGCAGCGCGTCGAGGTCGTGCCAGCGACGGGTCGGTGTCGCCTTGGCTGCCGCCTCAGGGCTCGATGCGACCCCTGGACTCACGGCTTGGGGTTTCGGTCCGTCCACTCGCTGATGAACCAGAGCACACCACTACCCACGAAGAACACGCCTAGCCCGGCGAGGAATACACCGAGATCCTCAAGCACTTCCATGCCGCCCTCCATGCACAATCGACGTCGTCATCGGCGCGAGGAGGGACACTCGGTGCCAAGCTGTCAGACGGTACCCCACGCCATACGATGCGGACAGCGTGAGATGGCACCATCGCCAGAGCCGATCGTCAGGTGCCCCTGCTGACTACCCGACCGACGCCTCCCGTCCGAAGCCGCAGATGGAGATCTTGCCGCGCGGGCTGCCGGTCTCGACCTCGTCCACGGCGAAGCCGGCGTCCTGGAAGTCGACGGCATGGTCGATGACCGTACGCAGATCGCCGGCCTCCACCAGCTCGCGGATCGCATCGAGCGTGGCCGTGTCCTCGCGCGTGTTCACCAGCCTGATGGTCTGGCTCACGAAACGGCCCACGATGGAGCCCTTGGCGATGTTCCACACGGGCCCCAGGACCCGGTTGCCGTCGCCCGCGCAGAGCACCAGCGTGCCGCTGTCGGTGAGTACGTGGCGGATGGCCAAGGGGGAGGTCGTGCCACCCAGCTGGAAGGCGAGGTCGTATCGCTCATCGCCGCGCAGGAAGTCCTCGCTCCGGTAGTCGACGACGTGGTCAGCCCCGAGCGCGAGTGCAAGGTCCGTGTTGGCAGTGCTGCACACACCGGTGACCTCCGCACCCCAGGCCTTTGCCATCTGGATGGCGAGGGAGCCGATGCCGCCGGAGGCGCCGATGATGAGCACCTTCTGGCCGGCTTCGATGCCACCGACCTCCTTGAGCCCCTGCAGCGCGGTCGCCGCCGCCAAGGGCAACGAGGCCGCCTCTTCCCACGTCAGGCCCGCCGGCTTCCGCGCGAGGCGGCCGTGGGGTACCGCCAGGTACTCCGCGAAGGCGCCGTGGCTGAAGCCGTAGACCTCATCTCCCACGGCCAGGCCGCCGACGTCGCCAACCCCCACGGCCTCGACCACACCCGCGAGGTCGCCACCCGGGATCGTGTGCTTCGGCGCACGTAGGCCACCGGGACCGAGACGCATGAACAAGGGCTCGCCGCGGATGAAGTGCCAGTCATAGGGATTGGCCGAGCTGGCCTCGATACGCACCAGGACCTGGCCTTCCTCGGGCACGGGGGTCTCGACCTCCTCGAGCCGCAGCACCTCGCTGGCTCGGCCGAATCGGTGGTACACCATCGCGTGCATCGAGGCTGCCTCCTGCGTATCTACTGCTGACCTTACGTTGTAATGCTGCGACCTTACAGTGCAAGGCAGGTCGGGTCAAGCCCACCCCGCTAGGCTCCGGAGAGTGAAGCCATCCTCCTCGAGTGACCATACGCGCCAACTGCTGGCGCTGCCCGAGTTCCGGGCACTCCTCGGGGCCCGTGGCCTCGCCGCGCTGGGCATGTCGGCCATCGCCACGGTCGTGGCCTTCCAGACGTGGGAGGTCACCGACGACCCACTCGCGCTGGGCATCCTCGGACTCGTAGAAGCCATCCCGGCATTGGGCCTGATGCTCTTCGGCGGCCACGCGGCCGACCGGCGGGATCGGCGCACGATCATCCTGCTGACGGGCTCGATGCTGGCGCTCGGCGCCCTGGTGCTGGCGCTCATGTCGCTCACCGGGGAGGGCGCCTCCTTCGCCGGGATCCTGGCGGTGGTCTTCCTCATCGGAGTAGCTGCCGGCTTCGAGCGCCCGGCGTTGGTGGCGTTCGAGACGCAGGTCATCCCCATCGAACACGCCACGCGTGGGGCCTCGCTCAGTGGCGGTGCCTGGACGGCCGCAGCCATCATCGGCCCGGCCTTCGGCGGGCTCTCCATCGCCTTCATCGGCATCCCGGCCACGTATGTGGCCATCGCGGTGGTGCTGGGCCTGTCGGTGCTGTTCATCAGCCGCATCGGCCGCAAGCCCATGCCGGAACCAGAGGTCTCCGAAGGCGTGGTCAAGAGCCTGGGCGGTGGCATCGGCTACGTGGCCCACCACCAGGTCCTGCTCTCGTCGATGGCACTCGACCTGTTCGCCGTCTTCTTCGGCGGCGCCATGGCCCTGCTGCCCATCTTCGCCACCGACATCCTCGATGTCGGGCCGCTGGGGCTGGGCTTGCTGCGCACGATGCCGTCCGCGGGCGCCCTCACGGCCATGTTGGCCACGACTCGGTTCCAGCCGCGAAGGAACGCCGGGCGCATCCTGCTCGTGTGCGTGGCGCTCTTCGGGGTGGCCATGATCGTCTTCGGCCTCTCGACGGACTTCGTCCTTTCGCTCGTCGCGCTCTTCGTGGCCGGCCTGGTCGACGGTGTCTCCATGGTCATCCGCCTGGTTGTCCTGCGTGTGGAGTCGCCCGAGGCCCTGCGCGGTCGTATCGCCTCGGTCAACCACATCTTCATCGGCGCCTCCAACGAGCTGGGCGCCTTCGAGAGCGGTGTGGCGGCCACGATCATGGGGGTCGTGCCCAGTGTCCTCTTCGGCGGTGTGGTGACGATCGTCGTGGCCGGTGGGGTGGCCCTGTTCGCACCCAAGCTGCGCCACCTCGACCTGGGCCGTCGGCTGGTCGAGGGCCCCGGTGCCCAGCCCATGGCAACGGCAGCGGCGGGCGCCTCCAACATCGCGGCGGCGGAGGTGGACCCGGGGCTGGAGCCCGTAGCGGACGCCCTGGAGCAACGCCAGGAGTAGATTGGTCGCATGAGTCGACCGACGACCCGTGCCGAGCTACTGGAGCGAGTGAGCACCGACTTCGAGCGGCTCATGGCCGAGGTGGAGGAGCTGCCGCATGTGCGTCGGCTGGGCCCGTCGGACTACTCCCGTGGGTCGGTCAAGGACATGCTCGCGCACCTCGACGCGTGGCATCGCATGTTCCTCGAGTGGGAGCTGGTCGGTCGTGACGGCAAGATGGCCGAGATGCCAGCGCCAGGCCACACCTGGAAGACCACGCCAGCACTGAACATGGAGATCCACGAGCGCCATCTCGAGGACACGCGGGACGAGGTCGAAGGCAGCCTGCGCGAGTCGCATGCGCGGGTGCGCGACGTGATCGAGTCGTACGGTGATGTGGAGCTCTTCGAGAAGAAGCGCTATCGCTGGACCGGCTCGACTTCGGTCGGCAGCTACGCGGTGTCAGCCACGACCAGCCACTACGACTGGGCCCTGAAGCACCTGCGCCGGTCGGTCAAGGCGTGGGTAGCTGAGGACGACGGCTGACGGGTCGCTCGGCCGCGGACGGTGCGCTTGCCGTGACCGCTGATCGGCGAGTGACCGCTGATCGGCGAGTGACCGCCCCGCATCGGTGCGGCCCCATCGCTCTTCGACCTGGCGCGTCACTTCGGCGCTTGCGTCGTGTGGCCTGGGGTTGGTGCGCCCCAGGGTCGGCCCATGTGGAGCTTCCACCTGGCGTACCACTTCGGCGCCTACGGCTGCGCGGGAGAGGCGCTTGCCGCTGCGCGGGCGATCTCGACGCACCTGAAGACACAGGCCACGTCGCTTGCCGCTGTTCGGGCAATCTCGACTTGCCTGATGGCACGAGCCAATTCGCTTGCCACGGCGCGGCACGTGCCGCCGATTCCTGCCGCCACGTGCACGGAACTCGTCGCACTCGGGCAGTGACGCGTCGCACTCCGCACCGACCGATCAAGATCGTCCGCTGCGCGGCAAGGCACTCGCCAGGAGGGGTGAGGCAGCTCGCGGTCCAAGAGCGCCGGCTGACGCCTGGCCGCGAGCGGCGAGCGACTACTCCTCGTCGTCCATGTCGTCGTCCATGTCGTCCATGTCGTCGTCGGACATGTCGTCCATGTCGTCGTCGCTCATGTCGTCCATGTCGTCGTCCATGTCGTCCATGTCGGCGTCGCTCATGTCGTCCATGTCGCCATCACCGGTCTGCAGCACGGTCACCTGCACGTCCGTGGTGCCGTCGCCGTTGTCGGTCAGCCAGGCGATCCCGGCATAGCCGCTGTCCGCGACCGGGCTCACGCCGACGAGGAACGAGCCGTCCACGTCGTGGCCGCCGATCGAGCCGCAGGCGAGGATCGTGCCCATGTCGTCCGCGCTCTGGTGGACCATGATCGAGTGGTCGGTCGCGAGGATGTCGGCCAGGGCCAGGTCGACAGTTGAGAGGCCGATGTCCACGTGGGTGTGGGACTCGGCGCCCTCGGCATCGTTGCCTACCACGCTCACATCAGAGAGTGGCGCGATGACCTCACCCGGCATCGAGCAGTCGCCGGCGTGGATATGTGAAGGGTGGGGCACCATCGACCCCATCATCATGTCGTCGCCCGACATGTCGTCGGACGCATCCTCCTGGGCGAGCACGCTCGCGGGAGCCAGGGCCAGAGCCAGGGCCGCGGCAGCGCCGATCGCCGTCGTTCGTCGCATCGATCGAACTCCTTTGGTGCGCGACTGCGGGGAAGGTGCAGCCGTCGGCGGCGAGCATGGTCAGTGGCCATGACATAGCGATGAAGGTTCTGTGACGACGGCTACGGCTGGATCGTCACGTCAGCGCGGTCGGGACAGCAGGCATGCAGCGGCCGTGAGCAGCATCGTGAGGCCCACCACGACCGACTGCCGCCAGAGCCAGGCGCGGCCGCCCGGGTCATCAGGGCCGGCCGTGAACTCGCCCCCACCGAGAGAGGTGACGCGCACGAGTGGCACGAAGGACACACAGCGGAGGATGCGCTCGTCGCTCGCAGTCGCCGGGAAGCAGCCGATCACTGCACCCGGGATCGCCATCGAGCGAGCCAGCGGCGGGATGACCCTCGCCCGCGTGTCCGGATCGTGTACCTCCTCCGCCAGCGCGTCCACTGGGGCCCGGCCCGGCAGCCGTAGCTCGACTCGCGGATCGGCGAGGACATTGCGGTACCACTGGGTCCGCGGCCCGTAGCCGGCAAGGACCCAGGTAGCACCGTCCATGACGATGTAGCCCAGCGGCGCGTCCCGGCGGACTCTCGAGCGTCGCCCGGTGACGGTCAACAGGCACTGCCAGCCGGTGAGCGGGTTCCCCAGCCACGCCGCCAGGCCCGCGCGATGGAGCGGCACCATCACGTACTTGTTGGCGACGCGGAAGCACGCGATGCTCGCCTCCGAGATGGATCTGGCCATACCGCTCAGCTCCGGGGGCGGGGTCATCGCCGCCGGGTGAGCGGGCCTGTCGTCATCGTGCATGGCATCGGTCACGCCAGCAGTCTGTCGCGGCCGGCGAGTACCTGCGAGGGCCGGACAGCCTGAACTCGCCCGGCAATCGCGATACCCTCGGTGACCGCAGGAGGTAGCGATGATCTCAGTGGTTCGGATCGCGGACGTGCTGGCCGGGAAGGCCGCCGTGGGCGAGCAGGTGACGGTGCAAGGCTGGGTGCGCACGCGGCGCGATTCGAAAGCCGGCCTGTCGTTCATCCAGGTCCATGACGGATCGTCGTTCTCGCCGCTGCAGATCGTGGCCAAGAACGAGCTGCCCAACTACGAGGAGGAGGTCCAGCGCCTCACCGCCGGCTGTGCCATCACCGCCACCGGCACGCTGGCCGAGTCACAGGGCAAGGGTCAGTCGGTCGAGCTGCAGGCCGAGTCGATCGCCGTGGCGGGCTGGGTGGATGATCCCGATTCCTACCCGGTCGCGGCCAAGCGTCACACCTTCGAGTACCTGCGCGAGGTACCCCATCTACGTGTGCGCACCAACACCATCGGCGCAGTGGCTCGCGTGCGCAACGCGTTGGCCCAGGCCATGCATCGCTACTTCCACGAGAACGGCTTCTACTGGATCCACACGCCGATCATCACCGCTTCGGACGCCGAGGGCGCGGGCGAGATGTTCCGTGTCTCCACCCTTGACCTGAGCAACCTGCCGCGCAGCGGCGACGGGTCGGTCGACTTCAGCCAGGACTTCTTCGCCCGGCCCACCTTCCTCACTGTGTCCGGCCAGCTCAACGTGGAGACCTACTGCCTGGCCATGACCAAGGTCTACACCTTCGGGCCTACCTTCCGGGCCGAGAACTCCAACACCAGCCGGCACCTCTCGGAGTTCTGGATGGTGGAGCCGGAGATCGCCTTCGCGGACCTCTCGGACAACGCCGACCTGGCGGAGTCGCTGCTGAAGTACGCCTTCCGCGCCGTGCTCGACGAGCGCGAGGACGACATGGCCTTCTTCGCCGAGCGCATCGACAAGGAGGCGGTCTCACGCTTGGAGGCCTTCGTCGATTCCGACTTCGAGCGCATGACCTACACTGATGCGGTGGCCATCCTGGAGAAGTCCGGGCGCGACTGGGAGTTCCCCGTCTCGTGGGGCGCCAACCTGCAGGCCGAGCACGAACGCTACCTCTGCGAGAGGGTGGCCAAGAGGCCGGTCGTGGTGGTCGACTACCCCAAGGAGATCAAGGCCTTCTACATGCGCCTCAACGACGACGAGAGGACGGTCGCGGCCATGGACGTGCTGGCGCCGGGCATGGGCGAGATCGTGGGTGGCTCCCAGCGCGAGGAGCGGCTGGACGTGCTCGACCGGCGCATCGAGGAGATGGGCCTGGAGTTGGGCCCGTAC
>CAYZDQ010000058.1:7904-8603 GCA_964476955.1 uncultured Anaerolineaceae bacterium | reverse complement strand
ACGCGTCCCAGCCGCGAGTGTGGCGCTTGAGCCGCCTCGGCTTGACCTCGTTGCGTTATGCGCCGAGGGCCGGGTGGCGGTGCTAGTGACGGAAGTGGCGGCGCCCGGTGAAGACCATGGCCAGGTGGTGGCGGTCAGCGATCTCGACCGCCATCTCGTCGCGGATCGAGCCTCCGGGCTGGATGATGGCGGTCACGCCACGCTCGGCGGCGAGGGCGATGGCGTCGCCGAAGGGGAAGTACGCGTCGGAGGCCAGCACCGCCCGCGGGGCACGATCAGCGGCCCGGTGCAATGCGATCTCGGTGGCGGTGAGGCGGCTGGGCTGACCGGCACCCACGCCCACCAGCTGCGCGCCCTTGGCCACGACCACGGCCAGGCTGGTCACGTGCCGCACGGCACGCCAGGCGAACATCAGGTCCGTCAGCTCCTCGAGCGTCGGACGCCGGCGGGTGACCACGTTGAGCTGTGAGTGGTCGATGTCGAGCGCGTCCTTGGTCTCCACCAGCAGGCCGCCTTCGATGCGATGGACGTCGAGCTCGGCGATGCCGTAGTCGTCGAGGCCGACCGGCGGAGGGGCCGGCACCTTCAGCGCGGCCAGCTCCGGGCGGCCCGAGAGCAGCGCCTGCGCACCGTCCGAGTAGGCCGGCGCAGCCACGCCCTCGAAGGGATTGAGCACGAGCTCACGCACGATGCCCTCGT
>CAYZDQ010000058.1:0-7894 GCA_964476955.1 uncultured Anaerolineaceae bacterium | reverse complement strand
GAAGGCCACGACCGCGCCGTAGGCGGTCACCGGGTCGCCGGCCAGCGCCCGTCGGTAGGCCTCGCGGCTGTCGTCGTGCGAGGCCAGGCCCACCGGGGTGCGTTGCTTGGCGATGGCGCACGTCGGGGCCGCGAAGTCGGAGGCCATGCGGTAGGCGGCGTCGAGGTCGATGAGGTCGTTGAAGGTCGGCTCCGGACCCTGGATGCGCTCGGCATCGGCCAGCGAGCGCGTGCGGTGGGTCATCTCGCGATAGAACGCGCCGCGCTGCTGCGGGTTCTCGCCGTAGGGCAGGTCACGCTCCTTGCGCAGGACGATGTTGAGCAGCTCGGGGAAGCGGGTCCCGCCGATGTGGTCGAGGTAGGCCGCCACCTCGGCCTGGTAGGCGGCCACCGCGGCAAAGGCCTTGGCAGCGAGCCGCCGCCGCACCTCGGCGGACACGGCACCGTGCTCACGGACCTCTTCCAGCAGCACCGGGTAGTCAGCCGGATCGCAGATCGCCGCGACGCCACCGAAGTTGCGGGCTGCGGCACCGAGCAGCGAGAGCCCGCCCACGTCGATCATCTCCACGGCTTCATCGATGGCCACGACCCGACCGTCGATCTGCGGCGCGAAACGGCGGATGGAGACGACCACGATGTCGAACGCGCCGATGCCATGGTCTGCCAGATCAGCCATGTCCTCAGCCACGTGGCGCCGGGCGAGGATGCCGGCGTAGACCTCAGGGTGGTACGTCTTGACTTGGCCGCCGATGAGTGCCTGGTCTTCGGTCAGCTCGGAGACCGCCTGCACCTCGACCCCGACCTCGGCCAGCTCCGTGCGCGTGCCGTCGGTGGCCAGGACCTCGATCCCCTGGTCGAGCAGCTCGCGCGCGAGATCGGCGATGCCGGCGCGGTCCGCGACCGAGAGCAGGGCTCGCACTCGGTCCCTCCTCCCTTTTCCATCGACGCGCGCGCCGGCATTTGCTCAGCGCGGGAGTCCGAGTATATCCACGCCGTGTGCTCGCGCGGTGCGAGCGCCCGGGCGTCTTGCTACTCTCGGGCTCGTGAAAGCGGACAACATCCTCGACTCGTTGTTCCTGGAGGGCGGCTTCAACCCGGACAACTTCCAGGACCTGTTCTACCCCATCGCCATCGCGGCGCTGGTCTTGCTCGTGGCCACGGTCGTGCTCTACAACGTCATGACCCGGCGCCTCAAGCACCACCCGCCCCTGGTGAACCTGCACGAGTGGCTGTTCTGGACGGGGCTCGCGGTCTTCGGCCTGCTGTTGGTCTACTCGGTCTTCGCCTTCTACTTCATCTTCGTGCTGGGCACGATCATCGTCGGGGTCGGGACCATGATCTGGATCCGCTTCTATCGCTTCCCGCCGTTGATCAGGGTCTACAACGCGGTCCTCCGACGAGAGCAGTACCTCTCCCAGAAGAAGTACGCCACGGCCGATTCGACGATCCGCACCAAGTCCAAGGGTCGCTCGAAGTCCAAGTCGAAGGGCAAGAGGAAGCGCTGACGCGCTGACGTCCCGGCGTGGAGATCCTCCGCTTCGGCCCAGGCCACCGACGCTCCCGGCCGCGTGAAGGCACGCAGGGATTGGCCGACGGGACCATCTGGAGCGATCCGCGCGCTCGCCTCACCGAGCTGGCGTTCTCCACGCGCGCCTTCATCGCCCCCCAGACGAGCCCCGATCTGGGCCTGCTCATCGTCGTCGCCGGCGGCGGTTGGGTGCAGGTAGGGGACGAGCGCGCACCCATCAACCACGGGGAAGCCGTCGAGTGGCCGCCGGGTGTGGCCCACGGTGCCTGGACCGACGGCACCACCATGCGAGCCATCCTGGTGGAGGTGCCCGACATCGCCCTTGAGGCCGCCCATGCGCGCCTGGCCGACCCGCCCGAGGTCAGCGAGCTGGCTCCCGCACGCGGCCGCCTGGCTGATCGCGATACCCGCCCCGACGAGCACGATCCTGTCGAAGGGGAGCCCTGGTAGTCGCTACTCTGGGTCGAAGACGAACGCGTGGCCGCCGTACCGGTACGGGTCAGGATGGCCTTCCTCGGCGCCGCCACCCGACCAGTAGATGACCCGGTCTCCGGTCCATATGACCGCGTTTCCGTTCGCTGTCCGGGGCCGGCCCGGGAAGCGATAGCAGTCACCGCTCTCAGGGTCGAGCGCGTAGCGGTCGTTCGTGCTGATTAGCAGCTCACCGGTCCATACGGCAGCACCTGTCGAGAGCGGGCAGTCGAACGTTTCGGTCGTCCAGTCCATCGTCCGCGGGTCGAACGAGGCATCGGCTGGCCCGAAGTACTCGTCGTTGCCGGCGAAGACGAGACGGTCGTCGACCCAGTTCGCGCCGGAGTGCCACCAGCTCAGTGGCCCGCTCACCGGTTCGCTCCAAACCCCCGCGGTGGGGTCGAACGCGGCGACTTGGACCAGGTCCTGGTACTCATCGGATGTGACCGCAAGAAGCTCGGACCCAGTCCAGTACAGGCCGACCAGATCCGTCGATCCCGTCGGAGCCGGCAGCTGCGTCCACGCCTCCGCTGCCTGGTCGTACAAGGCGAGGCTGCGCTTCCCCTCGTCGTCCCCCCAGCCAACCCAGGCGACGAAGATCCGCCCATCTGCCCAGACGGCGAGGCTGTGCCGAATCAGTGGTGAAGGCGGCAAGCGGCGCCACTCGTTCGCCTTGAGGTCGAGCGCATAGGTGTCCGACGACCAACCATCGAACGCGACCAGTTCGTCGCCGGTCCAAACCCAAGGCCCGCTCGCTTCGAACCCCTGCGGTGCCCTGGCCCGGCGCGTCCACTTGCCTGAGTCAGGGTCGAAGCGCAGGACGCGGCCGGTTTCGGGATCGAGCACGAGCATGTGCCCGTCGACTGCCACCGCGGGACCGTAGGCCGTCGCCCACGGGGCCTGGGGCACCTTCTCCCACCGCCCGGGCAGGCGCTCCGAAGGTGCGATGACCTCGCGCCAGATGGAGACCGGCACGCCGAGCGTCTCCTGCCACGCTTCCTCTGCTGCGGCGAGATCCTTGATCGCCCCACGTTCGAATCGCAGCTCCACACGGTTGTTCTCCGTATCGAGCGACGAGGCCTCCAGCCTCCCGACGCCGGGCAGGTCCTCGGGCAGATCGCCGCCGATACCGATGGCTCGCTCCACCGCGGCGATGAGCACATCCTGCGGATAGTCGCCGGCATAGAGACGCCAGCCGTTGCGCCCATCGGGAACGCGAGCGTCGATCTCTGCGATGACCCATGGGTCCGGCTCCGTCAGGAGCACGACGAGCTGTCCGGTCTCGTGGTCGAGCCAGGCACCGGCATACGTCGGCTGCTCCTCGAGCCACGGGAGCACGTCCCCGCGAACGGCTCCGTGGAAGGTTCCCGGCTCGTTCGGCGTTGGCCGCACCGGAGTCTTGCTCGCCGCAGGGGCGTTCAGTGCTGCGTCTGGTTCGGGCGGGGCCGTCTCATCCTCGGCAGCGCTGACCCCGACAGCAGCCCCTATCGTCAACATCGACGCGGTGGCGACCGCGGTTCCACGGCTCCATGAGTGCAAGGTAAGGTCCCCCTTGGCTGCGCTCGACGCGCCAAATACCACACCCTTGCGCACGCTGGGTCAAGTTAGGTTTCGGCAACCATCCGACCCGCGGGTCGCATCACCCGTTGTCCGGCCCCAGCACCGCTCCGAGCTGGGCGAGGGCGCGGCCGGTCGCGCCCCAGACGCGATGCCCGGCCACCGGATAGGCGCCGTAGCGCAGGATCCAGCCGCCTCGATCCTCGTCCACGATCTCGACCGGCGCGTCAGGCAGGAAGTGGCGCACGGGCACGGTCAGGACCTCGGCGGTCTCCACCGGGTCCGCCACGAAGGTCGGGGTGCGCGCCGCCACCGCCAGCACGGGCACCATCCAGAAGCCCGAGACGCGCACGTCCACGGTCTCGAGCACGCCCAACGTCATCACCCCGGCCGCGTCCACGTTCAGGCCCACTTCCTCTGCTGCCTCGCGTAGCGCCGTGCCCTCGGGGAAGTGGTCGTCGGGCTCGCGCTTGCCGCCGGGCAGCGCCACCTGGCCGGCGTGGATGTGGTCGCCCGACGGGCGCACCTGCAGCACGACGTGCGCTTCGCCATCGCCATCGGGGTAGAGCAGGATGAGGGCAGCGGCGTCGCGGACCGGACCGTCTGGGTCCCGTCGCGCGCCGGGAGGCAGGACGCCCTCGCGCAGGACCTGGGCCTCGATCTCCGGGCGTGGGGGCGGCAGGGGGGAGGGGAGGTCGGCGAGACGCTGACGCGCGAGGTCGATGTGCACCGGCAAAGCCTAGGGCGTGTCGCTGAAACCCGGAAGCGTGGGCACGCCGCCCTCGTGATCGGGTAGTGCCCAGGCCAGCACCCGAAAGCCGCCGAGGTGGCGCGGGTCCAGCAGGCGTGCCACCGAGGCTCGCGCTTCCAGGTAGGCCCGCGGGTCCGTGTCGGTCCGCCGGCCGAGCTCGGCCAGCATGTCGCCGAGGCCGAGGCGTGCGAGGAACGGTCCCTGGGTCGTGGAGCCGACGAGCGTCAGCCCGGCCCCCGCGGCCGCTCGTTCCAGGGCGCTGATGTCGACGTGCGCAGTGATGTCCGTGAGACCGACATCGTGATAGGGATCGTCCGAGACCTCGTGACCGCGATAGGTCAGCAGCGAGCCGGCCATCCGCCCGGGACCGTAGAGCTCGGCCGCGTCGTGACCGTAGTCGATGACCAGTACCGCACCACCGGGCACGAGTCGGTCCGCTACCTCCGCCGTCCAGCGTGCTGCTTCGAGGCAGACATCTGCGCGCTGCCCTGCGCTCAGCTCGATGCCGCCAGCCGCGAGGTATCTCGCCAGCTCCGGCGTGGACGGATCACCCAGGACTTCGGTGAAGCCGCCGTCCTCCCAGGCTACGTAGGCCTCGCGCAGCGACTCGCGCTGGACCAGGCGGTGGACCGGCAGGGCATCGAGATACTCGTTGGCCAGCACCAGGTCGGCCGGGCCGGCCACCTCGTCGCTGCGATCGGGCAGGTCCGCACGTACCCAGTCGACGTGGAAGCCGAGGCCGTCGGTAGCGTCGTCGCGCAGGGTGCCCTGCCCGGCACCGTACTCGAGCACGCGGAAGGGCGCGGAGCCCGAGGCGTCGACCGCTGCGGCCACGAACCGACCCAGGCAACGGCCGAAGAACGGGTGGAGCTCGGGGGCGGTGAGGAAGTCGCCTTCGCGCGTGGGACGGATGGTGCTGGTGGCGTAATAGCCCAGGCCGGGCTCGGTGAGGGCGCGCTCCATGAAGCGCGCGAAGGTGATGCGCCTCTCAGGTGCGGCACGGATCTCCGTGCGGATGGCCTCGACGAGTCCCGGCTCGCCGGCGTCGCTCCGCAGTCCGTCAGCCACGCGGCAGCCGCTTCGATCGTCGACGCAGGGCCGACAGCGGGCCCCGGGGCGAGCCGTGTCCCAGCAGCAGCTTGAAGCCCAGCAACGAGGGTAGCCAGGCGTAGCCGGCCGGCGGCGGGGCCACGATCGAGGTTCCTGCCAGCCACACGGTGTAGAGGCCCGAGGCCACGCTCCGCTTGCGCTCGCTCGAGGCCAGCTCCAGCACCGCCGCGCTGGCCACCAGCGTGCCGTAGGAGATGGCGGCGGACCGCCACTGGTGGCGGCCGCTGACCGCCTCCACCAGGAAGGGATAGAGGTGCAGGGCGGCGAACCCCACCCGTCCTCGTCTGGTGCTCCCGGCGCGGTGGTACCAGCGCTTGCAGGAGGGCGTCTCGTGGCACCAGGCGCCGCCGGCGATGTCCAGGCCCACGGTCGAGGCCACGGCCAGCTCCACCGGCGAGGCCTCGGGACGTTGACGGTGGACCATGGCGGGAGCGGTTGCAGCGCCGATGGCCGCGAAGCCCAGCGTGCCCGCGTTCTCCCAGCGTGTCGCGCCCGGACCCACGAACTTGTCCCACTCGCCGATGAGGCCTTCGCGCGGCGGCGGGATGGTAGCCTTCTTCGTCTCGCTCATGGGATCACCCCCTAGGTGGGGCGCCTGCGCTAGTTCAGGCGCCGCTTGCCATCATCCTTCTTCGGTGGCTCGGTCGGTGGCAGATCCAGCAGGCTGGGCCGCAGGCCGGCACCGACTGGTTCGCCCGTGGCCTCGCGCGGGTCACGCCGCTCCGGAGCCTCGGACACGAAGGTCTCGCCCTCCGAGCCGGTGCACACGATGGCGCCACTCACGGGATCGGCATCGGCGGTGATGGTGCTGCCGGGCTTGAATCTGCCTTCCAGCAGGGCCTTGGCCAGCGGGTTCTCCAGCAGTCGCTGGACGGCCCGCTTGAGCGGCCGCGCACCGTAGTGGGGATCCGCGCCCTCGCGCCCGATGAGGGCCTTGGCCGAGGGCGTCAGCAGCAGCTCCAGGTCGTGTTCCGCCAGTCGCGCCGCGAGGTCCGCCACGAGCAGGTCGACGATGGCCGCGAGAGCCTCCTCGTCGAGGCTATGGAACATGATGACCTCGTCGATGCGATTGAGGAACTCGGGTCGGAAGGTGGCCCGCAGCGCTTCGGTCACGGCTGCCTCGACCTGGGCCTCGGAGGTGCCCTCTGGTCGATCGGCGGCCAGCACCTGCGAGCCCACGTTGCTGGTCATGATCAGCACGCTGTCCTTGAACGAGACCGCGTGGCCCTGGCCGTCGGTGAGCCGGCCATCGTCGAGCACCTGCAGCAGCACGTTGAACACGTCCGGGTGGGCCTTCTCGATCTCGTCGAGCAGGATCACCTGGTAGGGCCGGCGTCGCACCGACTCGGTGAGCTGGCCGCCTTCGTCGTAGCCGACGTAGCCTGGAGGTGCGCCGATGAGGCGGCTGACCGCGTGCTTCTCCATGTACTCGCTCATGTCGATGCGGGTCATGGCGTTCTCGTCGTCGAAGAGGAACTCGGCCAGGGCCCGGGCGGTCTCGGTCTTGCCCACGCCGGTGGGGCCCAGGAAGATGAACGAGCCGATGGGCCGCTTCGGGTCCTTCAGCCCGGCGCGAGCCCGTCGGACCGCGTCGGAGACCGCTTCGATGGCCTCCTCCTGGCCGACCACACGCTCATGCAGGCGCTCCTCCATGTGGATGAGCTTGGCCTGCTCGCCCTCCATCAGGCGGGCCACGGGGATCCCGGTCCAGGAGGCCACGATGCGCGCGATGTCGTCGGCGTCGACCTCTTCCTTGAGCAGGCGGCGGGCGCCTTCATCCGCGGCCAGCGCGGCTTCCTCGTCAGCCAGTCGCTGGGTCAGCTCGGGGATGCGGCCGTACTTGAGCTCGGCGGCCCGACCGTAGTCCGCGTCGCGCTCAGCGGTCTCCACCTCGTGCTGGGCGGTCTCGAGCTCGGTCTTGGTCGCACGCAGCGCACTGATGGCGCCCTTCTCCTGCTCCCACTGGCTCTTGAGGGCTCCGGCGCGCTCGGAAAGGTCGGCCAGCTCGCGCTCGAGGTTCTCGAGGCGTGCTGCGGACGCGTCATCGGTCTCCTTCCTCAGGGCCTCGCGCTCGATCTCCAGCTGGATGCGACGGCGCTCCAGCTCATCGAGCTCGACCGGCATGGAGTCCATCTCCATGCGCAGGCGGCTGGCGGCCTCGTCGACGAGGTCGATGGCCTTGTCCGGCAGGAAGCGGTCGCTGATGTAGCGGTCCGAGAGCACGGCCGCAGCGACCATGGCCGAATCGGTGATGCGCACACCGTGGTGCACCTCGTAGCGCTCGCGCAGGCCGCGCAGGATGGAGATGGTCTCCTCCACGTCCGGCTGGTCCACGTAGACCGGCTGGAAGCGGCGCTCCAGGGCGGCGTCCTTCTCGATGTGCTTGCGGTACTCGTCGAGCGTGGTCGCGCCGATGGTGTGCAGCTCACCGCGGGCGAGCATCGGCTTGAGCAGGTTGGAGGCATCCATCGCGCCTTC
>CAYZDQ010000057.1:0-8660 GCA_964476955.1 uncultured Anaerolineaceae bacterium | reverse complement strand
GCAGCAGGTCGGCGCCGAGGCCGGGCATGGAGAAGACCACCTCCACCACGGCCACGCTTGAGAAGAGCCCGGCGAAGTCGAGCGCCAGGATCGACAGCAGCGGCAGCAGCGCGTTCGGCAGCAGGTGGCGCCAGCGGACGGCGCGACCGGTCTCGCCCAGGGCCTCACTGAAGGTGATGTACGGCTGGCCACGTTGCTCCAGCAGCGACGTGCGCAGGAGGCGAGCCAGCACCAGCCCGAAGGGGATCCCCAGCGTCAACACCGGCAGCACATAAGCCGCCGGCGAACCCGCACCACCGAGCGGGAAGAGCCGCAGGCGGAAGGCGAAGACGTAGATCAGCAACAGGCCCACGAGGAAGGCCGGGATGGCCGCAGTGGCACCGGCGAGGATCACCAGCAGCCGGTCGACGAACCCGCCGCGGCCCACGACCCATAGCGCCAGCGGGATCGCGATGAGCACCTCCACCGCGAAGGCCAACGCGGTCAGCCACAAGGTCGAGGGCAGTGAGCGCAGGAGCACATCGGTCACCGGCTCAGCCTTGGCGAAGCTGTAGCCGAGATCCCCCTGGGCCATGCGTGCCATCGACTCCACGTAGCGCACCGGCAGTGGGTCGTCGAAGCCGTAGGCCTCACGGATGGCAGTCAGAGACTCGGCCGATGCACCCGGGCCGGCGAGCTGTCGCGCCGGGTCGCCGGGGATGATCTCGACGAGCAGGAAGCCGGCGGTGGCCACGATCCAGACCGTGATGAGGGCTGCGGCCAGGCGTCGGGCGATGTACCAGCCCATCAGCGCTCCTCGGTCCGCGTGCGCAACGACTCACCCACGAGGTTGGCGGCGATGACGAGCACGCCCAGGAAGACCGCCGGGATGACGATGAGCGCAGGGTGGCTGCGGTAGTAGATGAGGTGCTGCCCGAGCATCGAGCCGATCGACGCCTCCGGCTCCTGCACGCCGGCCCCCAGGAAGCCCAGGGCGGACTCGAAGAGCACGGCCCAGCCCACCGACAGGGCGGCGTAGGCGCCGACCACCGGCAGCAGGTGGGGCAGGATGTGCTTGATCAGCACGACCGTCGCGCCGCCACCCATGACGCGCGCGGCCTCCACGTAGTCGCGCTCCCGCAGCACCACAGCCTGCCCATAGGTGACCCGGGCGATCGGCGCCCAGAACACCGCAGCCAGACCCACGATGAGCGAGAACGTGCCACGGCCGAGGATCGTCGAGATGGCAGCCGCCAGCAGCAGGCCGGGGATGGCCAGGCCCAGGTCGGTGAAGCGCATCAGCACCGACCCGGCGAAGCGCCTGGTGCTGGCCGCGAGCAGGCCGACCGCGAGCCCAGCCAGCGTGGCGATGGCTACCGCGGACAGTGTCGTGAGCATCGTCAGAGCACCCGCGTAGACGGTACGCGCGAGCATGTCGCGCCCTCGAGGGTCGGTCCCGAGGGGGTAGCCGTCGGTGCCCACCGGCAATGGCTCACCGAGCTCGGTCAGGCCCTCGATCGATTCGTACCTCGGGTCGGCCGATGACAGCAAGGGGAAGGCCAGCACCAACAGCACCAGCGCCACCAGCAGGCCGGCACCGATCCACAAGCCCCACGGTTGGGGCTCGGGCGCACGCGCCGGCGCGATCGTCGGGCCGATCATGCCCGGTCCTCGATGGGGTGGTGGCAGGCCGTGCCTTCCGCCGCCGGCCAGGTGTAGACCGGCGGGGTCGTGTGGCAGATCTCGTCGGCGCGGCCACAGCGCGGGGCAAAGGCACAGGCCGGGAACGTCCCAGGCAGGCTCGGTGGCTGCCCTTCGATGACACGAAGCCGATCGCCGGGCCGAGCGGCTCGCACGGACGACCGCAGCAGGGCCGCCGGGTAGGGATGGCGAGGGTCGCGTAGCAGGCGCTTGGTGGGTCCGAACTCCACCATGCGTCCCGCGTACATCGCAGCGATGCGGTCAGCCATGCGCCCCAGCAGGCGTAGATCGTGGGTGATGACCACGACCGCGGTGCCGAGCTCGTGTACCAACGGCATCAACGACCCGATGACCTGTACCTGGACGAGGGCAT
Organism: uncultured Anaerolineaceae bacterium; assembly: GCA_964476955.1. Classification (GTDB taxonomy): domain Bacteria; phylum Chloroflexota; class Limnocylindria; order Limnocylindrales; family CSP1-4; genus JAFMJV01. Next base: position 6,607 of record CAYZDQ010000057.1, on the reverse strand, counting down.
CGAGCGCGGTGGTGGGCTCGTCGGCGATGACCAGCTCCGGATCGCACGAGAGAGCGGTGGCGATGGTCGCACGCTGCAGCAGGCCGCCCGAGAGCTCGTGGGGGTAGCGGCCCAGCACGGCTGCGGGATCGTCTACGCCCAGCCGTCCGAGGAGGTCTGTCACGCGTGCACCGGCCTCGGCCGACGAGAGGCCTCGATGCAGCTCCAGCGGTCGGCGCACTTGCGGGCCCACTCGTCGCAGCGGGTCGAACGAGCGGAATGGGTCCTGCGGGACGAAGCTCACGCGTGTGCCGCGGAGTCCGGCCGTCTCATCCACGTCAGGCGCCCCGATGAGCTGGCCGTCGAGCCGGATCTCTCCGGCGGTGATGCTGCGGGCACGGCCGAGCAGCCCCAGCACGGCCAGCCCCAGCGTGGTCTTGCCACAGCCGGACTCGCCGACCACGCCCACCACCGAGCCGCGAGCCACGGCCAGGTCGACGCCACGCAGGATATCGCCGCTCGCGGTCGAGACCCGCAAGCCTTCGACCGTCAGGAGTGGGGCCGTCTCCGTCGGTGGGGGGACTTCCGTCCCGGCAGGATCAGGCGTCGGCCTTCACCCAGGCGGACTTCCAGTCGAACGGTGCGTACGTGGCCAGCGTGGGGATGTCGCCCACGCGCTCACCGAAGATGGCTACGGGGGTGACCTCCATCACCGGGATACCGGCCAGCTCGTCGATGTAGCGCTGCTGCACTTCCAGCAGGGCCACATCACGCTCAGGTCCGAAGGTCATGCCCTCGGTGGCGAAGAAGGCCTCGTCGATCGACTCGTCGCAGAAGCGCGAGATGTTGAGCACATCGATCATCCCGCAGATGAAGTTGGTGGAGATGAAGTCCTGGGCGTCGGGATAGTCCGCGCTCCAGTAGGTCGAAGAGATGTCGAAGGCCGCCGGATCGTAGATGGCGTTGTAGAACTCGGCCTTCTGCAGGCCGGACAGCTCGACGTCGAACCCGACGCTCTCGAGATCCTGCGTCAACGCCGTCGCGTTCTGCGTCGTATAGGGGTCGGTCACGTCGTAGACGATCTTGACCGGCGTGCCGTCGTAGCCCGCCGACTCGAGCAGTGCTGCCGCCGCCTCGGGGTCGTGAGCATAGGTAACGGTCCCTGCAGGATCGGACTGCACGGAGGTCGAGGTCATGAGCTGGTTCCAGGGCTTGGCCAGGCCGCCAAAACGGACGGTGAAGTCCGTGGTCATGGCGTGCGCGACCGCCTGGCGCAGAGCCTTGTCCGCGAAGAGGCCGTCGTTGTTGAGCGCGAGGTAGAAGATGCGCGGGCCGACCGAGTCGGTGAGGGTCAGACCCGGGGTCTCGCGCAGCTCCCGCAGGGACTGCGGTGAGAGCGCGTACTGGTCGAAGACGCCGTCCGCCTCCCCGGCCTCCAGCCGTAGCTTCTGGGTGTTCTCGTCCACGCCCAGGTCGACGAAGATCTCGTCGAGGTAGGGCAGCGCCGGGTCGACGTAGCCGGGGTTGCGCGCGATGGTGATGTCCGAGCCCTTGTTCCATTCCTTGACGAAGAACGGTCCTGCCCCCACGGGGCTGTTGCCGAAGTCCTCACCCCGCTCCTCGACGGCCTCCTGCGGCACCGGCCAGCTGGTGGCGATGGTGAGTCCCAGCAGGAACGTCGTCGTCGGCTCGGCCAGCGTCACCTGCAGTGTGTGGTCGTCGATGACCTCGATGCCCTCGACCGTGTCGGCCTCGCCAGCGTTGAACGCGGCCGCACCGGCGATGGGGAAGAGGTAGCCGCCGCCCCAGGATGCGGCCGGCGCGCCCACCGGAGCCGGATCGAGCGCCCGCGTCAGGCCGTAGGCCACGTCCGCGGCCGTGACCTCGCGAGGTTCGAAACCGGGACCCGCGAACATCGCGCCGGGCACGAGTCGGAAGGTATAGACGCGGCCGTCGTCGGACACATCCGGCAGGCCGTCGGCCAGGCCGGGCTCCAGCTCGCCATCGGGGTTGAAGTGGTAGAGGCCCTCATAGAGCGCGCCCGCGACCATGTTGTAGTCGAGATCCAGCACCTGGCTGTTGTCGAGCGTGGTCAGATCGTTGGCGGCCATGAGCTCGAGTCGCCCACCCGAGACGGGCTCGCCGTCAGCAGCAGCGACGACGGCTCCGCTCGAAGCCATGACGGCCGCCAGCATCAGGCTGAGCAGCAGGGTAGGGAGCACCTTTCTCACGACGAACCTCCTGGGGATGGCTGATGGTCCGAGTCTACGGTCGCGGGGAGGCGTCCGGCAAGGCATCTCGACGCCTTCCGGGCAGCCGTATGCTGTCGTGCATGGATACCCGCGCTGCCGCCGACCGCGCGGCATCCGTCATCCGTGACCGTGCCGGCCGCTCGCCGCAGGTCGGTCTCGTGTGTGGGACCGGCTTCGCACCCTGCACCGACGTGCTCAGGGATCGCGTGACCATCCCCTTCGAGGAACTCGGCTTCCGGCCCTCCGCCATCCCCGACCACGTCAACGAGGTCGATGTCGGCGAGCTCGACGGCGTGACCGTGGCCGCGGTCAAGGCCAAGGTCCTGCCCTGTGACGACGCGACGTGGCAGGAGAGCGGTCTGCCGGCACGCTCGCTGGCCCTGGCTGGATGCCGCACGCTGCTGTACTCGGCCAACTCCGGCTCCATGCGCGAGGACATCCGTCCGGGCACGTTCCTGGCCTTCACCGACCACATCAACTTCAGCGGCGTCAATCCGCTCTCCACGGAGCGCGAGGGTGGCGGCTGGGATACGCCCTACCTATCCATGGCAGAGCTATATGAAGCAACGCTAACGACCCAGGTCGTATCCGCGGTCCAGGCCGCCGGAGTGGCGCTGCCGACTGGCGTGGCCGGTTACTGGACAGGCCCCAGCTTCGAGACGCCCGCGGAGATCCGGCTGGCCCAGATGGCGGGTTGCTCGATCTCTTCGAACTCGTTCCTGCCAGAGGTCATGGCCGGCTACCACGCGGGCATGAAGGTCGTGGCCTTCACCTTCGTGTCCACGATGTCGGCCGGCATCGGACCGCCCATCGACCTCGGGCCCGTACTAGACCTGACCCACCAGGCACACGAGGGCTACCGCACCATCCTGCGGGCCGCGATCCCGGTCCTTGCCAGCTCCGGGACTCCGGGAACATGACCGACTCGTCACTCGAGGCCTACCTGCAGGAGGTGCGCCCCGACGCACACGACACGGTCCGCGCACTGAATGCCGCGATCGTTGCGCCGGGAGGGGAGCTCGACTGCAAGATCGCCTGGAAGATGCTGGTCTTCACGCGCGAAGTGCGTTGGCGCCAGTGGCCCGTGGCCATCGGTGTCTCCAAGTCCGTGGTGAACCTGCGCTTCCTGCGCGCGGAGCTGCTCGACGACCCGGCAGGCATCCTGCGTCCGGGGAGCAGCACGGCTGCGTCCGTCGACTACGCCGCCGTGGGTGAGGTCGATGCCGCCACCATCACGACCGACGTGCGCGAGGCTATGGCCAAGCATCAGTCGACGGCGTAGGTCACCACCGCTCTGCCCGAGACCGGCGGCTCAGGCGGCGATCGTCTCCGATTGGTCGATGGGATCGGATGGAGCCTGCTCGCGCCGAGCCATGAACACGAAGGGCAACGCCAGCGCACTGATCACACCGGACACGAGATACGAAGCGGCGTAGCCGGACGTGTCCGCCACGCGTCCCAGTAGCGGCTGCGCGACCGTGCCGCCGATGGAGCCCATGAGCGAGTCGAACGAGAGCACCGTCGCCCGCTGCTCGCCGGGGATGACCCCATTGAGGAAGGCCTGGCGGATGGGCCCGGCGATGGCGCCGAACAGGGCCCACAGGATGAGCAGCACGATAGCCAGGTAGAAGGCACTCATGCCCAGATCGCTGTGGTTGAAGCCGACCACGGCGAGGCCCACCAGCATCAGCGAATCGAGTGCGATGAACAGCAGCAGGGCATTGGTGCGCAGGCTGAAGAAGCGGCGCACGATCGGGACGGACAGCCCGCCGACGATCTGGGCGCCGGCCACGATGGCGGCAGCGAGGCCCGCGATGCTGTACGCGTTGGGATCGCCATAGAGCTCGAGCAGGTAGGGCTGCATGGCGTAGAAGGCGTAGAAGCCGACCCCGCCGGTGAACGGTGCCGCCAGCATCAGCCAGCGCACGGGTCGGTTGCGCAGGCCTCCATCGATGGAGCCGCGCGCGACGTCACGCACGGCATCGGCGGTGCTCACGTCCGTCTTGGGTTTGAATCCCAGATCGCGCATGAAGAAGAACGCGGCCACGAGCGCAACGCCGAGCATGATCGCGCGCAACACATAGGGGGTGCCCAGCGTGCTCAGCTGGGCGATGACGCCGCCGAGCACGGAGCCGGTGAGCATGGCCACGCCGGCGATGGTCTGGCCGCGGCCGAAGACCGTCTCGAGGTTGCCGTCGAAGCCGGTCACGGTGAGGGCGTCGACCAGCCAGGCCTCGGTGGCACCACTGAAGAAGGTGAAGCCGAGGCCCAGCAGGATCGAGGCGAAGGCCCAGCCGATGAAGGGCGCCTGGATCTGCCACATCAGCAGGTAGGCCAGGGTGGAGACCAGCAGCGTGGCTGCGCCGAGCATGAAGGAGAACCGGCGGCCCCTGGTGTCGGCGACCACGCCGGTCGGGACCTCGAAGATGACCATGCCGATGCTGAAGAAGGCGTTGGCCGCGAAGGCCTCGGTGTTGTTCAGGCCCGCATCGAGTAGGAAGAGCGTGTTGACGCCCCAGATGAAGGAAGCGGCGAGCGTGGTCAGCAGCGTCAGCAGCAGATAGACGCGCTGGACTTGGCCGGCGGTGTGTCCGTTCTGGGCTGGGGGAGGGCTCATGAGCCGCCTTACCCTACACGCCCCGTCCAGCGCAGACGTACGCTATGACCATGCCTGATGCACAGTCCATCATCGAGGCCCTGGGGCTTCAGCCACACCCCGAGGGAGGCCACTACAGCGAGACTTGGCGAGCGGACGTGCCCGCCGAGGAGCGGCCCAGCGGTACCGCCATCTACTACCTGCTCGCCGCCGGCGAGCGCTCGCACTGGCATCGCGTCGATGCCGCCGAGATCTGGCACTTCTACGCCGGCGACCCGCTGACCCTCTCCATCGCCGCCGGCGGCGATGGAGTGCCGGTGCGTCATGTCCTCGGGCCCGACCTGCGCGCCGGCCAGCGCCCGCAACTCCTCGTGCCTGCCGGCGAGTGGCAGTCGGCCGAATCCATGGGCCAGTGGACGCTGGTCGGCTGTACGGTCTCGCCTGGATTCCGTTTCGATGGCTACGAGCTGGCCGAGCCCGGTTGGGCACCGGGACGGGCACGATGATCCGCGTCATCGGGGCCAACCCAGCGCTGGACCGGATCGCGACCTGGCCCCCGCTGCGCCTGGGCGGCGTCAATCGCGCAGCCGCTGTCTCCGTCGTGCCCGGGGGCAAGGGCTTCAACGTGGCGCGCGCGGCGGCGCGGCTCGGGCATGGTTCCACCGCCTACGGCTTCCTCGGTGGTCACGTGGGCGAGGCGTTGCGCGAGATGATCACCGAGGACGGGATCGTCGACCGGCACACGAGGATCGCGGCCGGGACGCGCGTCTGCTTCATCGTCGTCGAACCCGAGTCCGGACGCACGACGGTACTCAACGAACCGGGACCCGAGGTCACCGAAGCCGAGGTCGAGCGCTTCGTCGGCGATCTGCGCGCGGACGTCCGGCCCGACGACCTGGTGCTACTGTCGGGCAGTCTGCCCGACAGCGTCTCTCCCTCGGTGGCCGGTGAGATCATCGCCCTTGCGCACGAGGCCGGTGCGCGAACCCTCGTGGACATCCACAGCGAGGCGCTGCGGGTCGCCTATGCCAGCCGGCCGTGGATGCTCAAGTGCAACCGTCGAGAGCTGTTGGAGCTGCTGGGCACGTCCGACGAGGAGATGGACATCGGTACCCGCGAGCTCGCGCTGGAGATGCAGCGCGTGCGCGAGCACGGCATCGAGGTGGTGGTCGTGACCATGGGCCCCGAAGGGGCGCTCGTGGCTGATGGCGACGGTGTCCACTACGCCCGGGTGCCGGAGATCGAAGAGGTCAATCCCACCGGCTCCGGCGATCTCTTGCTGGCGGGCCTGGCGGTCGGCATCGAACAGGGACACTCACCCCGCGAAGCCATCGTCCTCGGCGCCGCCTGCGGCACCGCTGGCGCCACACATCTGCCGCCAGAGCTACCGCCGGACTTCGACCCTGCGACCTGGACATCACGGGTCTCGCTCGAGACCGTCTTCGAGCTTCGATGATCACGCTGGGGATCGATGTCGGCACGACCCACACCAAGGTGCTCGCGCTCGATGTTGCGACCGGCCGACCCGTCGCGCTCGAGGCAGCCCCGACTCCGGTCCTCGAGGACGCCCGCGGCGCGGCACATCGGCCGGCCCAGGTCCTCGAGACCGTGGTCGAGCTGGGACGTCGAGTCGTGGCGCGTCTACCGGACTCGTCTCAGGTCCGAGCGCTCTGCGTCGCGAGCGTCGGTGAGGAGGTGGTGCTGCTCGACCGGGCAGGTTCCCCGGTCGGCGACGCCATCACCTGGTATGACCCTCGCGGCCTGGCTGAGGCAAGTACCT
>CAYZDQ010000056.1:0-8681 GCA_964476955.1 uncultured Anaerolineaceae bacterium | reverse complement strand
CACGGAGACCTCTCCGGTCGCCCCGGTCACTTCCACATCGAGTCGCTCGCCGTGTCTGGCGTAGGCCACGCTCACGTCACCGTCGGGGTCGCGCACGTCGTACGTCCCCGCCGCTGCTGGCTCCGGGAGGAGCAGCCGTAGAGGATCGAGCCGCCGCTCCTTGGTGTGACGCACGCGCGGCCCGAGCGGGATGATCGCACCCCCGCGTAGGTACAGGGGCAGAACATCAAGAGACGCCTCCACGCGCTGCCACCGTCCTCCTTCGAGGATTCGTCCGGTGTGCCACTCGACCCACTGGCCGTGGGGCAGGTAGACGTCCCGGGCATCACGTTCGTCGAGGACGGGCGCCACCAGCAGTGCCCCGCCCAGGAGGTACTCGTCCTCGACGGCCCTGACCGTTGGATCGTCGGGGTAGGCCAGGATCAAGTGGCGGACCATGGGCAGGCTCGTGCGACCGCAGTCGTGCGCCTCGCTCCAGAGATACGGCAACAACTCGTAGCGAAGCTGGGCATACCGCCGCACGATGGCCTCGGCCTCGGCGCCGAATGCCCACGGCTCACGTGGGCTCAGTCCATGGACTCGGGCGTGCGATGAGAAGAGCCCCAGCTGGGCCCAGCGGATGTAGAGCTCGGGACTGGGGACGCCCAGGAAGCCACCGATGTCATGGCTGTAGAAGGGGAAGCCCGACAGTCCCATGGAGAGGGTCGAGCGCAGCACGCAGGCAAGATCCTCGTGGTGTGCCAGTCCATCGCCAGACCAGTGCACCGGATAGCGTTGGGAACCCGCCCATGCCGAGCGGGCCCAGATGACCGTGTCGTCCGGGCCACGCACCTTCTCCGACACCTCCCACACGGCCCGGTTGTAGAGGAGGGGATAGGCGTTGTGAGCTGCCTCCGAGGGGATGTTGGCGTAGATGCCGTCAGCGGGCGCAGCCTCCCCGAAGTCCGCCTTGATGCCGGCGACGCCCATCTCGAGTAGTGGGCGCAGGCGATCTTCGAGCCAGTTCACTGCGGCCGGATCCGAGTAGTCGATGACCGCGACGTCAGGCCCATTGCGGCCGGGCAGCACGAGCACACTGCCGTCCTCGCGGCGGACAAGCACACCGGCATCGCGCGCTTCTGCGAAAGCCGCAGAATCGACACCGACGTAGGGCCACTGCCAGAGGGTCAACCCGAAGCCCAGTTCGCGTAGTTCCGCGATCATCGCCGCGGGATCGGGGAAGCGTGATCCGAAGCGCCAGTCGCAGACCCAGTCATCCTCGAACCAGCCCGTGTCGATATGCATCACGTCGGCCGGGATGTCTCTCGCGCGTGCCTCGCGCGCCACCTCCAGCACCTCGTCCTGGGATGTGAACGTACAGCTGCTGAGCCACAATCCGAACGTCCAGCGTGGCGGCACCGCCGGCGTACCGGTGAGATTCGTGTAGCGACGCAGAACATCGGGCAGCGCGGGTCCGACGACGATGAAGAAGTCGAGTGCCTCAGTGTCCTCGACGATCCAGGAGAAGGCCGTAGGATCGAGGTCGCCGACGTGCGCCTGCAGGGCATGAGAGCTGTTGAGGTAGATGCCGTAGCCTCGCGTCGAGAGGCAGAACGGCACCGGCTTGTAGACCACCGGAGAGGCGTTGGTGAAGGCCTCTGCCGTCCACAATCGGTGTTCGAGGCCGCTCTTCTCGACCCGCCCGAAACTCTCGCCGAATCCATAGATGCGCTCGTCGGGTCGCAGCTCGAATGAGACGAAGGCGCTCGGCTCCGACGTCCTCTCGGTCGAGCCCAGCGGATAGGCATGGCGGTTCAGGTACAGCCATCGCTGTGCCGTCCGGTCCCACAGGTGTTCCTCGCGCCGGATGGCCTCATGGTCGGGGGCGCGTGTGGCTGCGACGACCGCGCCTTCCTCATCAAGGACGACGAGCCGGATGGGATCGGGTTCGACGCGGACCGTTAGTGCTTCTGTGCGCAGGCCAACCGCCCCGTCGGCGTCCTGACCGAGTCGCTCGACACGGGTCGCAGCCTCGGGTGTGCCGACGAGCATCGGCGTCGCACCGTCCCGTGTCTCATGGCCGGGGTTCCACCGTACTCGGATCACATGCTCGCTCCATGCCTCGATCCGCAGCGTCGCGCCCGAGTGTTCGCCCACCGGACCCACAGCCAGTTCGCTGGGCACGCCGGTGAGCACCTCGAGGGAGGGCTCGAAGCGCTCTGCGCGAACGTCCACCTGCACTGAACGGTCGTCGAGCCACTCGGCGCCGACCGCCTGCCAGGCGAGTCGGACCGGAACGGAGGAAGGCAGGAACCGACGTGGCTTGGCGGCTCCGGCCGTCATGTACTGGACTCGTTCGACCCGATATCGGCGGAGCTGTCCGCCTGAGACGCGGCGGCCTTGGCGGCTGCCCGTCGAGACCTGCCCAGGCGACCGCGTGACCCCAGGTACAGGTCCACCACCTCCGGGTCGTGCAGAAGCTGCTTGCCCGGCCCCTCGTAGCGATTCTTGCCCATGTCCAGGACGTAGCCGTAGTCCGAGATGGCCAGGCACTGGCGCGCCTTCTGCTCGACGATGAGCACGGTGATGCCACTTGCGTTGATGGACTGGATGCGCTCGAAGACCTCGTCGACGACAGTGGGTGCGAGCCCGGCTGAGGGCTCATCGAGCACGAGCACATGGGGATCACTCATCAGCGCGCGCCCCAGCGCGAGCATCTGCCGCTGTCCACCTGAGAGCGTGCCCGCTCGTTGGCTGAGCCGCTCCCGCAGGATCGGGAAGTGCCCCAGTACCCGGTCCATGCGCTCACCTTCGCTACCGCGAACCGGGAAGCCGCCGATCTCGAGGTTCTCCTTGATGGACAGGTCGGTGAAGACGTTCGAGAGCTGCGGTACGAATGCGAGGCCCATCTCTGCGACCTGATGCGGTCGCTTGCCGATGAGCTCCCTCTCGGCCCCGTCACGATCACGCATCAGGACCGTACCCTCGCGGCCGCGCAGGAGCCCGACGATGGTTTTGAGCAGTGTCGACTTGCCCGAGCCGTTGGGCCCGATGACCGTGACCACCGTCTCTCGCGGAACCTCGATGGAGACGCCGCGCAAGACGGGCTCTTCGACGTAGCCGCTGACGACGTCGGTCACCGTGAGCATGAGCTCCCTGCTCGCAGGCACGGTCTCGGCTGGAGCTTCGACCGACCGCGGAGTGGCGCTCATCCTTCGTCCTCGATATCGTCAGCGTGTCGCCCCAGGTAGGCCTCGATCACGCGTGGGTCCGCGCGCACCTCGTCCGGAGATGCGTCGGCCACGACGCGGCCCTCGTCCATGACTACTACGCGCTCGGCATACGACATGACCACGTCCATGTCGTGCTCGATGAACACGAACCCGATGCCACGGGAGTCGCGCAACTCGACGACGTGTTCCAGGAGTTGCTCGCCGAGGGTGGGGTTCACGCCGGCCATGGGCTCGTCGAGCAGGATCAGCTTCGGCTCGGTCATGAGCACGCGGCCGAACTCAAGCAGCTTGCGCTGGCCGCCCGACAGCGTCCCGGCGTAGTCAACGGCCAGCCGGTCGAGATTCACCAGCCGGAGGATCTCATGCGCCTGCTCACGGATCGCGTCCTCACGGCGCTTGATGCGCCGGGGGATGACGAGCGCCGCCCCCATCCGTTCACCCGGCTGGCGTTGCGCGGCCAGCATGACGTTCTCCAGGACGCTCATGCGGGTCAGTACACGGGGGATCTGGAAGGTGCGTACAAGTCCGCGCCGGGCGATGGCATGAGCCTTCAGTCCGGTGATCGAGGCGCCGCCGAACTCGACCGAGCCCCCATCGGACTTGAGGTAGCCACTGAGCAGATTGAAGACGGTCGTCTTGCCTGCGCCGTTGGGGCCGATTAGCGCCGTGATGCTCGCCGGCCCGACTGCGAACGACGCGGCGTCCACAGCCTGCAGCCCCCCGAAATGTTTGCTCACCTCGTCGACGACGAGGAGCTGCCCGTCACTTCTCAAGGATCAGCTCCTCCTTCTTGCCAAAGAGGCCCTGCGGCCGGAGCGACATCAGCGCCACGAGCAACAGACCCACAAGAAGCAGGCGCAGGTAGGCGCGGTCGCCCGAGGCCAGCTCGTTGAGCGGGAAGAAGTCGAGGAAGCGCGTGCCCGCGAAGAGGATGCCGAAGAGGATCGCGCCCACCGGGACTGCCCACACGCGGGTCGGTCCGCCAAGGATGATGATGATGTACGCGTAGAACGTGAAGATGGGCCTGAAGTCATTGGGCGTGAAGACCGAGACCTGCCAGGCGATGAAGAGGCCCGCGAGGGCACCGAAGGCGGCCCCCAGCACGAGCGCCTGGAGTTTGCGTCGGAAGGTGTCCTTGCCCATGGCTTGGGCGGCATCCTCGTCCTCCCGGATGGCACGCAGGATGCGGCCCCATGGAGAGCGGACCATGAGCCCGGTGGCGGTCAGGAGTACCAGTGCGACCACCCAGACGATCACCAGCATGGCTGAGTCCGGGCTCACGCCGCCCCCGGTGATGCTGCCCAAGGTCGATTGCACCCAGCCCTGGAAGTCCTGCCACTCGCCGTTGTAGCTGGCCAGCTTGGCCGGGCCGAGGAGGGCGATCGTGCCGGCCGGACCTCCGGTGATGTCATTGAGGTTCAAGGCCATATAGCGCACGATTTCGCTCGCCGCGATGGTTACCATGGCTAAGTAGTCTGCCCGCAGGCGCAGCGTGGGTACACCGAGGACGACCGCGAAGAGCATGGCTGCACCGATGGCGACGATCGATGCAGGAATCATCGGCCACTCGTACCGTGCCACGAGGATGGCCATGGTGTACGCGCCGATGGCCATGAACGCGACCTGGCCCAGGTTGACCAGGCCGGCTACGCCGTACTGGACCTGCAGGCCCAACGCGAAGATCGTGTAGATCCCGGCGATGACGCCCACGTAGATCCAGAAGTCGGGTGCGAGGATGCCGCTCACAGCAGCCGTGCCTTTCCGAAGAGGCCCTGTGGCCGGTACAGCAGCAGCAGGATGAGCGCGGCGAAGGCGACGACCGGCTTGAAGCGTGGGTCAAGGCCGCCAAACAGGCCCGACCAAGTCGAAATCTCCATCAGCAGACCCAGTGCGAGTCCTCCGATCAAAGCGCCGTAGGCGCTGCCGATACCACCGAGGATGACGGCCGTGAAGATCAGGAACAGGAAGGCCCAGCCCAGCTGGGGATTGAATGTGCCCTGCAGCAGTCCCAGCAGGATCCCTGCGAGGCCGGCCAGTCCCCCGGCGAGCGCCCACGTGTACACGGCGATACGGTCGGTGTTGATGCCCGAGACGGCGGCCAGCTCCGGCTCATTGGCCAGGGCCCGCATCGATTTGCCGATGCGCGTGCGCGAGAGGAACAGTCCCACGAACGGGATGGCGATGAGGGCAGCCACCGTGGCCACGAGCGCACCCGGCGAGAAGCGCACCGTTCCCACCACGAAGACCGCGTACTGGTCGATGTCGTACTGCTGGGTGGCGGAACCGTATTGCAGGTAGATCACGTGGCGCATGGCCATGGCCAGGCCGATGGTGATGATGAACAGGCTGGCCGAGCCCTTTCCACGCATGGGCCGGAAGAGGATGAACTCCATCATGATCGCGAAGAGTGCCGTGCCTACGATGGCGACGACCGCGGCCACAAGGAGGTTCTGCGCCATGGCCACATTCGCGAACAAGGCAGCGTAGGCGCCGAGCGTCAGGTAGTCACCATGCGCGAAGTTGCCGACCCGCAGCACGCCGAAGATGAGTGACGCGCCGACCGCGCCCATGGCGATGATGCCGCCCGTCACCAGGCCATTGACGATCAGCTGCGCGAGGTTATCCATCGCCCCCTGAGCCCACGGCACGGCAGCGGAGGCATGTTCGCATCCTGCCGTCACCCATGGTCCTCACTCTCCTACCGCCTGGGTCTCACGGCAATCGAGTGTAGGCACTCGATTGCCGTTGGTCAACGCGCAGTGGGCGGATCCCTGCGGCGCCGATCCCCTCGATCGCCTGGCCGCGCCTGCGAGCAGCGCTCGACTATGGTATCTACTGACTGATGGCAGACCCCAAGGATGGACGCTCGCTCACAAGCGCGACGGATTCGGACGACCGGGTCCGTAGGTCGGCACCCACGATGAGGGATATCGCTCGCGAGGCCGACGTATCGCGCTCGACGGTGTCGCGCGTACTCTCGGGCGCGCCTACCGGATTCCCGATCGCCGAGCGGACGCGCGAGCGCATCTTCAAGGCGGCGCGCGACATGGGCTATCGACCCAATCCGCTGGCGCGCGGGCTGCGAGGCGCGCCGACCATGTTGCTGGGCCTTATCGTGCGCGACGCCATCGACCAATTGGACGCAGCCGCCATCCAGGCAGCTTCCGTCGAGGCTGGGCGGCATGGCTACAACGTCGTGCTTGGCCATGTACGCGGTCAGGAAGACGAGGGCGTCGAGCTCTGGCGGATCCTCGAGGCGCGCCACTGCGACGCCATCGTCTTCCTCGGAGACCTCTTGAAGCGGCCCGAATTCGCCGCTCAGCTACGGGACACGAACGTGCCGGTCGTGGCCGTCTGGCACTGGACTCGGTCGAGGACCATCCCGACCGTGAACGTCGACAACCGCATGGGCATCACCATGGCCCTCGACCATCTGACGGGACTGCGGCATCGGCGCGTCGCGTTCGTATGCGACCGCCGCATCGGCGAGGCCGAGCAGCGCGAGGATGCTTACCGCGAGTATCTCGATGAAGCCGGGATCTCGCCTCGACTCGACTACATCCAGGACGCGTCAGCCGACGCCCAGAGCGGCAGCCATGCCCTCGACCGGTTGATGGACCTGGACGCGCCGCCGACGGCCATCGTGTGCTCCACGGACGCCACCGCCATCACCGTGCTACAAGCTGCACAACGTCGGGGCTTGCGTGTTCCTGAAGACCTCTCGATCGTCGGCTTCGACGACACGCCCATGGCGACCGTGACGGTGCCTGCCTTGACCACGGTGAGGCAACCGGTGCCCGAGATGATCCAGACTGCCGTGGCCATGTTGTTCCAGAGCCTCGAGGGGACGGGCATCCCCGCGGATCAGCAGCATCCCGTGGTCGAGCCAGTCCTCGTCGTACGGGGCTCGACCGGTCTCCCACCGGGCTAGCGCAAGCGAGCCGGCTGCGAGCCGGCGCTCGCCTTGCGATGCACTGGGTTCGCCGTGCCCGTACTCGGCGCCTGCGCCAAACGGGCCCCGCGCTCGTCCGATGCGGCTGAACTGCTACCCGTCTCGACCGGGCACAGACGGTCGTGGCCGACCCACGGATCACCTGGCCGACAGACGGCACTCGAGTGTATGCAATCGAGTGCCGGAGTGCTATCGTGGGCCCCGAGCGGGCCTACAGTCTGGCTGTCAGCTTGTGCCTCGGCACCTCGGAAGAGTCTTGGGGCACCGAGATAGGAGGACCGGGAATGTCGAAACGATCGAGACTGTCAGCGGCAGGGATCGCCGCCCTACTCGTCGCCGCCGGTGCGCCGGTCACGGCCCAGGAGGCACCGGAGTTGGACCTGCGCTACGGGGTCCTGGTGGCCCTCACCGGTGATGCCGGTCCCGCCGGCCAGGCTTGGGACCACGCTGTCGGAAGCGGGGTCGACTACGTCGCCGCGACGCTCGAGGACATGGGACTGTCCGAGTCGATCGGCGTAGAACTGGTGGCTTCTGAGGACAGCCAGGGCAATCAGACCGCCGGTATCGAGGCGGCCAAGAAGCTGGCCGAGGTGGATGACGCGGATGTCGTGGTCGGCGACTTCTACAGCAGTGTCTCGATCGCCATCTTCGAATCCGTCTTCGGCCCCGGTGGCATCGCGCAGTTCACCGGTGGCACCAGCCCTGCCATCACCGAGATGGAGAAGAACGGCCTGCTCTGGCGCCCGGTCTCCTCGGACGCTCTCCAAGGCAGGGTGCTGGCGTCGGTGATGGCCGAACAGGTCGGCCAGGACGCCACGGTCAACCTTCTCACTCGCAACGACGCCTATGGTGTCGGCCTCAACGACGTCTTCAAGGAGGCCTGGACGGGTGCCGGGGGAACCATCGGTGAGGAAGTCATCTTCAACCCCGAGGGTGCGACGCTCGACACCGAAGCGCAGCAAGCCGTCCAGGGCGACCCGGACGCGTGGCTGTTCATCACCTTCTGTGGCGATTGGGCCAAGCTCAAGGGTCCGTTGACGCGCACGGGCGCCTGGGATCCCACCAGGACCCTGGGTTCTGACACGCTCCAGGCCTGCACGGAGGTCGAGTCCACCGTCGAGGGCATGCGCGGGACGATCGGCAACAGCAGTGCCGGCTCGTCGTTCGCCGGGTACCAGGAACTCTTCGAGTCGACGGCGCCTGAGGGCGTGCCCTTCTACGGTTTCACGGGCGAGGCCTTCGACAGCGTCTTCCTGGCCTTCCTGGCGGCCCTCAAGGCGGGCTCGGACGACCCCACGGTCTTCGGCCCGGAGATCCAGTCGATCTCGGGAGCGCCGGGCGAGAAGTACACCTTCGAGCAGTTGCCCGACGCCATCAACGCCGTCCTCGCGGGCGAGGACATCGATTTCGAGGGCGCGAGCAGCCCCATCGACTTCGATGAGAACGGCGACATCACCGCCAACATGTACGACATCTGGGTCACCCAGGCCGACGGTACCAACGCGATCGAGCAGACG
>CAYZDQ010000055.1:6950-8756 GCA_964476955.1 uncultured Anaerolineaceae bacterium | reverse complement strand
GGTAGTCGTCGGCACCGGCTTCGAGCCCGGCCACGACGTCGTTCTCGGCGGTACGGCCGGTCAGCAGGAGGATGGGCAGGGTCGCGAAGCGGGAGTCAGCCCGCAGTTGGCGGCTGATCTCGAGTCCATCACGGCCGGGCAGGCCGACGTCGCAGAGGAGCAGGTCGGCGGCGAGCTCCTCGAGCGCGGGCAGGACAGCTGCGCCATCGCCCACGGTCGTGACCGTGTAGCCCTCGCGCTCGAGTACGGTGGTCGTGAACCGACGGCTCAGCTCGTCGTCCTCGGCCACGAGGATCCTCGCGGTGTCGAGGTCGAGGGCGGTCTCGGCATCCGGGCTCACTGCGGGGGGTTCTGCTCGGGGTGGTACTCCAGTGTTGCCCGACGCGTCAGGCTCTGACCGAAACATCGCTATCCATCCTTCTTGGTGTTCGACTTGCGCCATCCCCACTGGTCTATCACTGGCGTGGACTGGTGTCACTCTGCGCCTGCACGACGCATCACCACCGTGGTGCCTATGGCCCACCCCCGCAGTACTTCCTGGCCCTGCTGACTCGATCCGACGACCAGGGCGTGCCTCCAGGCGGAAGGCGCGTGGGGACGGACTGTCCACAGCTTGCGCGTCCCAGGTGCAGTGGATCCACACGACACGCGACCAGGTTTCGTGGCCGTCAGCCACGTCTCTGCCATAGCGCGGTCTGTTCTGGTGTGGTGTGTGGCACTACTTGGATCGTGGACCTTCGACCCCGTTGCGATCGACCTGCCGCCAGACCATCGTCATCCCTACACAGTACGGATCGGGAGCATCACCATGATCAGCGACATCGGATCTCAGCCACTGGTCGTCCATGCAGTCGGACGCGGCGCCATCGACGAGGCCTGCCCGATGGCTGGGTTCGAGCTTCGGAGCGTGAACCTCGGCGAGGCCGCTGGCCTCTTGCGGATGGCTATCGCGGAGCTCGACCGTGCCCATGCCGCGGCCGACTCGTTCGATCTCGGATCGTACCGAGCCTGCGGAGCGTATCAGCACTGGACCGCCTAGGCATCTACACCTGACCGCGTCGCCGATCGACCGAAGAGGCCTGCGCTGATCTGCGCAGCTGGAAGAGGAGAACGATGTACTGCTGCCTTGTCGCCGAGTTTCCCGCCAGCGACGGTCCGCTGCACGTGCTGTGGTATCGCCAGGGATCGGACGTTCGGGTCCTGCCGTGGGGCTCTCGTGACCGTCGCGACATCCAGGCCGTCGGGCGCAGCCTCGTCGAACTGGGGTCACCCTTCGGGGATCCACGAACGCAAGCCGAGGTCATCGTGGCGGGTGCGCTTCGTCATGCCAACGGGAGGCGCCTGGCACTGGTCGACCTGGACGAGGCCGAGCGGGACACGGTCGAGCGGACGGTTGCGTGGTCGCTTCGGGAAGACGGTCATGTCGATGCCGGGAGTACTGCAGCCTCAGTCATCGAGACCGAAGTGGTAGAGCTCGTCGGACAGCGGCTGGCCGCATCGACGGTCTGACCGCCCCGGCACGACCGGGCATATCACGACCAGGCCTGCGGGGGCTGGTTCGAGGAAGTGCGCGCATGCCGATGTGCCGCGTGTTGCCCTTCACGCCGCCGGTCACCGGCCAGACGCTGACAGGACGATGGACCGGGGCCCCGGTACGTTCGTTCGCTTGCTGCTGCGGCGACACCCTCTAGGTTCTGCGGAGCGGGATGCCCGAGTTGCCGGACCTGCCGAGCACCGTCCCGCCGCCTGCCACGCTATGACCACAGACCTCATCGAAACGACAGACCCGACGAACGATTTCCGCTG
>CAYZDQ010000055.1:0-6940 GCA_964476955.1 uncultured Anaerolineaceae bacterium | reverse complement strand
GGTTCTGGATCGTCTCCGCTGCCATGCTTGCCGTGTCCGCCTATGCCGGGCTCGCGCTCGGCCTGGTCGCGAGTAGCGATGCCATCATGGGCGGTGCGCTCGTGCTAGCCGCGCTGGCCATCTGGCTGATGATCGCGCGTCTCCGTGTGGGACGGGGAAACGAGGGGCGCAATGTGGTGATGGCGAGCGTCGCCCAGTACGTCCTGATGCTGGCCCTGTTGCCGATCATCCCGGAGCTGGCGGTCATCATCGTCCCAGCCACGATCATCCCGGTCTTCGTGGCCAGCCCCTACCTGCAGCCCAAGGCGTTGACGCGCTACTCGATCGCTGTGTGGTGCTTCTCAGCCATCTACGCACTCCTGGCCTTCTCGATCCTGCATGACCAGCTCGATCGCCAAGTCCTCGGCCTGGGCGCAGTCTCTCCCGAGGAGGCGGTGTCCGCAGCGTGGGGCGTGCTGGCGAACTACGCCGGTCGCATGGACCTCGCGTTCGGTGTCCAGTCGCTCGGCGTCCTGGTCGTAGTCGCCATCATCCTGCGGCTGCTCCATCGCTACTCCATGGCCAACCAGGACGTGCACCACCTGGCGCTCCACGACAACCTGACCGGCCTCGCCAACCGGGCGCTGTTCATGAATCGCCTTGAACATGCGCTCGAGCGTGGTCAGCGGCGGCACCGCGGGACGGGAGTCGTCTTCATCGATGTCGATGAGTTCAAGGTCATCAACGATCGCCACGGCCACGGCTACGGTGACGACGTCCTCCGCCAGGTCGCCCAGCGGATCGACGATGACGTCCGCGCCAGCGACACGCCGGCCCGTGTCGGCGGGGACGAGTTCGCGATCCTGCTCGAGGACCTCGCGGGTGCCGCCGAGGCGGACGTGGTGGCGCAGCGCCTCCGGGACAGGCTGGCCGAGCCGCTCCAGCTGCCCGACGGCGACCATCCGGTTCGCGTCAGCATCGGGATCGCCTTCGACGAGGACAGCTGCTCCGCGCCCGAAGCCTTGCTCCAGGATGCCGATGACGCGATGTACGAGTCCAAGCGCCAGGGCCAGGGCGACCTTGTTGCCTACCACCCCGGCCTCACGTCCGCCTCAGCCGAGCGGCGCGCGCTGAAGCGAGCCTTCCGTGGCGTCGTCGAGCGGGACGAGCTCCGCCTCCAGTTCCAGCCCATCATCGAGCTGGGAGGCGGCTCCCACGCGGGCGTTCAGGCCGGCGGGTGGCGTGGCTCGGTCGCCGGCGTCGAGGCGCTCGTCCGCTGGGAGGATCCCGAGCGCGGCCGTCAGATGCCCGCTCGCTTCGTCAGCCTGGCCGAAGAGACCGGCGACATCGTGCCCATCGGGCGCTGGGTGCTGCAGGAGGCGGTGCGGCAGGTCGTGGCGTGGCAGGCCAGCACGAACCACCCGCACCTGTTCGTGGCGGTCAACGTCTCCGGAGGTGAGATCGGGAGCGTCGCGTTCGCCGATGATGTCGCTGCCGTGATCGCGGCATCCGGCGCGTCGCCGGCGGACCTTGTCCTCGAGGTCAACGAGAGACTGTTCGATTCGGACATCGCCGCATATGCCGGAGTATTCGAGCAGCTCCATGCGCTGGGCGTCCGCCTGGCCATCGACGACTTCGGCACCGGGCACGCTGCGCTGGGCGACCTCAAGGGCTTCCCGGCGGATCTGCTCAAGCTCGACCGGTCGCTCGTCGCCGACGCTGCCAAGGGTGCCCGGGATGCTGCCGTGGCCCGAACCGCCGTGTACCTGGGCGAAGCACTCGGTGCGCAAGTCGTGGCGGAGGGCATCGAATCGCACGAGGAGCGGCAGACCGTGACCGAGCTCGGCTTCCACCTGGGCCAGGGATACCTCTTCTCGCGCCCGCTCGACCCCGAGGCCATGGGTGCGCTGCTGGGTGACAGCGCCACCGCGCCAGGCACGACCCCGGCTGCCGAACCGGCGCCGTCCGGGGCCCTCCCGAGCACCAGCCCCGCGGCCTGATCAGCGGGCCCCGGCCCTCCTGGGCCACCCAGCAGGCCCGAGACAGGCGAAGGCCCGCGTATACTTCCGGGCACCGGAGCCGGGAGTCGAAGTGGGTTCCCGACCGGGCTGCCGTGGCCCGCTCCGACCGGGACGCCGCCACCCCTTGCCGTGTGGGGCGTGGTCGTACCGCTGGCGTCAGCACACCCCGTGGCCACCCCCCGGTCACACCGATGGAGATCGTTTCCGCCACACATGATCGACGCGTTCTTCGGTGCCTTCTCTCGTGATATCGGGATGGACCTGGGCACGGCCAACACGCTGGTGCACGTTCGAGGTCGTGGCATCGTCATCAGCGAGCCCAGCATCGTGGCGGTCGACACCAAGTCGCGCAAGGTGCTGGAGATCGGCGCCGAGGCCAAGCGCATGCTCGGCCGTACGCCCGCGAGCATCAGCATCGTGCGCCCGCTGCGCGACGGCGTCGTCAGCGACTTCGACGTTACCGAGCAGATGATCCAGTACTTCGTCCAGCGCGTACATGACCGTGTCGGCCTGGTGCCGCGCCCGCGCATGCTGCTGGGCATCCCCAGTGGTGTGACCGAGGTCGAGCGCCGGGCCGTGCGTGATGCCGCCCTCAACGCCGGTGCTCGCTGGGCCCGGCTCATCGAGGAGCCCATGGCCGCGGCCATCGGAGCCGGCTTGCCCATCGGCGAGCCCAGCGGCAATCTCATCGTCGACGTCGGCGGTGGCACGACCGAGGTGGCCGTCATCTCGCTCGGGGGCATCGTCGTCTCGCGCTCGGTGCGCGTGGGCGGCGATGAGCTCGACGAGGACGTCATCGCCTACGCCCGTCGTGAGTACAACCTGCTCGTGGGCGAGCGCACCGCCGAGGACATCAAGATCGCCATCGGCTCGGCCTACCCCGGGCCGCACGACAAGCAGCACGTGAGCATGCGTGGTCGCGACCTGCTGACCGGCTTGCCGCGCTTCGTGGAGATCACCGCGGAGCAGGTACGCGAGGCCATCGATGCCTCGCTGGCTCAGATCGTGGGCACCATCAAGGACACCATCGAGGAGACGCCACCGGAGCTGGTGGCGGACATCGTCGACCAGGGCATCGTGCTCACCGGCGGCGGCGCGTTGCTGCAGGGTCTCGACCGACGCATCGCAGAAGCGACGCAGATGCCCGTCCACATCGCCGAGGACCCGTTGACCTGCGTGGCTCGTGGCACGGGCCACGTGCTCGAGTCCATCGACGTCCCGACGATGGAGCGCGCGCTGGTGGCCGAGACCTACTCGAGGCCGCCCCGCTAACCGCCATGCTGCCCGACCGCTTGACCCGCCGCCACCTCATCACCTTCGTCCTGCTGGTGGCGATCTCGGGTGCGCTGCTCATGCTTGACGGCAGCGGTCCGGTGCAGGAGCTGCGCAACGGCGTGCGCTTCGCCATGTCGCCCATCCAGGACACGCTCGGCGATGGCACACGCTCGATGTCATCGGTGCTCGGGGCCATCAGCGAGGTCGACACCCTGCGCCGCGAGAACGACGAGCTCACCGCCGAGGTGCAGCAGTTGAGCGAGCAGCTGGCCGGCCTGGAGGCGACGCGGGCGGAGATGAAGAAGCTCGAGAAGCTGCTGGGCACCAAGGACCGCCTCACGACCGACGACATCCGCACGGTGGCCGCCGGGGTGAGCGCTCGTCAGTACACGCAGTTCGAGCGCAAGATCACCCTCGACCGGGGCGCTGAGGCAAACATCCGTGAGGGCGCGCCCGTGCTGTCCTCCGGCGGCGCGCTGCTCGGTCGTGTCATCGATGTCGGCGAGAGCTGGGCCGACGTCATGCTCATCAGCGATTCCCAGTTCCTCGTGGCCGGCAAGGACATACGGACAAGCGCCACGGGCAACGTCATCGGGCGCCTCTCGGCTCCGCTGTCGATGACCCAGATCAAGCGCAGCGACAAGATGTCGGAGAAGGACCGCATCGTCACCCTCGGCGCCCGTCTCGGTGGTGGGTTCCGCTCGGTCTATCCGCCCAACATCCCCATCGGCCGCGTGGTCGACATCATCGACTCCGCGGATTCGACGGTGAAGACCGCGCTGCTCGTGCCGACGGCCGACCTCGAACACATCGAGCATGTCCTGGTCATGACCAACTTCCGCTCTCCCAGGAAGCCCGCCGCGGACGACGAGGGCGACGGGTGAGCGCAGGGCGCCCGGAGGCACAGCCGCTGCCGGCCCTGATGGATCCTGTCGCCGCCGTTGCCCATCCGCACTTGGGACCTTCTGGGGCGCCCTCTCCTGACCATCTCGGCATGGCCCGTCGGCGGGCGCGGCGAGACACTCGGGGACACATGTCCGCACACATCCGCACCGACCAACAGCAGCGCTCGGCGAGCTCATCGCGCCGCCGTGAGGCACTCCGCCTGCTGGCGATCGTCCTCTCGGTAGCTGCGCTCATCCTCACCAGCTCCGCGCTCAACTGGATGGGCAAGGTAAGCGCAGCCGATGGCCCCCGCAAGGCCGTGGTCGTAGCCGGCCCGGTGCACAGCATGACCGCGAAGTACAAGAGCTACTGCCAGGCCATCGCCAACGCCGCCGAGGCGCAGGGCATGGAGGTCGTGCGCATCTACCACCCGTGGGCGCCGGCCTCGAAGGTCAAGACGAAGGCGCAGGGCGCCGAGCTGTTCGTCTACTGCGGCCACGGCAATGGCTGGCCCAGCGCCTACGGTCCCTTCCAGGAGGACACCAAGAACGGCCTCGGTCTCGATGTCGCGGACAGGGACCAGCGCAGCCCCAACAAGGTCGCCTACAAGGGCGCCAACTGGCTGCGTGACAACGTCCAGCTCGCGCCCAATGCCGTGGTCATCCTCTCCCACCTCTCGTACGCCTCGGGCAACGCCTCTTCGGGCATGCCCATCCCTTCGCGCGAGGTGGCGGTCCAACGCGTGGACAACTTCGCCAACGGCTTCCTCTCGATCGGTGCTCGCGTGGTGTGGGCGCTAGGCTGGCAGCCCGGTGCCGACGTGGTGAAGGCACTGCACCAGGAGGACGCCACCATGGACGCGGTCTTCATGACCCGCTACCGCGAGGGCGTCAACCCGCTCAACGGCTGGATCGGCTGGAAGCCCGGCTACTACGATTCGGAGCGCATCCCCGGCGCTGTCGTGCACATCGACCCCGATCCGACCTATGGCTATCTGCGTGGCATCACCGGCGATCTCGCCTTCACCACCAACGAGTGGCGTGATGCCGATTCGCTCCCCGCGGACACGGTCGCGCCGGTGGTCAGCGAGGCCCGTGCGCACCAGGAGGGCGTGACCCTCGCGGGCGCCGGTGTGCCCGTCTTCACGCCCAACGGCGATGGGATCTCGGACAAGATCGCCATCGACTACAAGCTCTCCGAGGGCGCCTACCTCGAGGTCAAGGTCAAGCGTGACGGTGCCGCCCTGAGGCGCTGGACCACGTGGGCCCTGAAGGGCGCGGGCAGCCTCACCTGGAACGGCCGCAAGGACAACGGCGACGTCGCTTCGGAGGGCAACTACAACATCTACCTGACGCCCACCGATCGCGCCGGCAACAGCGGCGAGCCGGCGGTGGTCAAGGTCAAACTGCTCAACTCCGTGCGCAACCCGCGCGTCAGCCCCGATGTCTTCTGGGCTCGCGATGGCGATGCGCGCGCGCCATCGACCACGCTCAAGGCCAAGCTCTCGCGTGAGGCGACGGTGAGCTGGACCATCCGCGACAAGGCCGACAACGTGGTCCGGCGGCTGGTCGACAGCGAGCTACGCCAGCCCGGCGACGTGAACGTCAAGTGGGACGGCCGCAACGACGAGGGCACCTTCGTCGCCGACGGCCCCTATCGCGCACGCATCTGGGTCCAGCGTGAGGCCGGTTCCTACGCTCACGAGGTGCTGGTGCGGCACACGCCGTTCGTGGCCTGGTCATCGAAGTGGACCTACAAGCGCGGCCAGACCGTGACCCTCAAGGTCACCTCCACCGAGCCGCTCAAGGGCAAGCCCGTGGTCACCGCCAACCAGCTCGGCATCACCAAGTACACCGTGCCGCCGTGGAAGGTGAAGCGCCAGTCCGACAAGGTCTTCAAGGTCATCATCGAGACCAAGAACAAGGGCAAAGCGGGCGACATGAAGGTGCGCCTGGTGGGTACCGACAAGGACGGTGGCACCAATGCCAAGGTGTTCAACGTCCGGTTGAAATAGGCCGCCCGGCCTGCCCGCACCGGACCGACCACCGCGGCCGATAGACTACGAGACGCGATGACCGAGCACGCTGAGACCGAACGCTACGCGGGCACCTGGGTGGTGCTGCCGACGTACGACGAAGCCGAGAACCTGCAACCCATCTCCGCAGCCATCCTCGAGGCGCTGCCCGGGGCCCGGCTGCTGGTGGTCGATGACGACTCGCCCGATGGCACCGGCGACATCGCCGACCGCCTGGCCGAGGCCGAACCTCGCATCGTAGTCAGGCATCGCGCCGGCAAGGAAGGTCTGGGCAAGGCCTACATCGACGGCTTCGGCGTCGCGCTCGAGGCGGGCGCCAGCCAGATCGTGCAGATGGACGCCGACTGGTCGCACTCGCCCGACTACCTGCCGGCGCTGGTGGCACCCCTGGCCGAGGGTGCGGACCTGGTCATCGGCTCGCGCTACACCAGCGGTGGCGGCGTGAAGGACTGGGGCATCCTGCGGCGCGTGGTCTCGCGCGGCGGCTCGCTCTTCGCCAAGATCGTGCTGCGCCTGGCGCCCAACGACCTCACTGGCGGCTTCAAGGCCTGGCGTCGCGAAGCGCTGCAGGCCGTGGAGTGGGGGCGCCTGCACTCGGGTGGCTACGTGTTCCAGATCGAGACCACCTACCTGGCCACACGGGCCGGCGCTCGTGTGACCGAGGTACCCATCGTCTTCAAGGACCGCGAGGTCGGCACCAGCAAGATGTCCAAGTCGATCATCGTAGAGGCCCTCATGGTCGTAC
>CAYZDQ010000054.1:5964-8761 GCA_964476955.1 uncultured Anaerolineaceae bacterium | reverse complement strand
ATCAGGACCTTGTCCCCGAAAGCGGCCTTGAGCTCGGACGGAGCCATGCCTTTGGCCGAGGGCTGGAGTGCCTCCAAGCCGTCCATTCCGATCTCGATCATCGACGGGATGAGCGGGGCGAAGCCACCGCAGCAGTGCAGCATCACCTTCAGCCCATAGTCGTGGCCAAGGTCGACGAGCCGCTTGAGATGCGGCAGGCAGAACCGGCGGAACATGGCTTCACTCATCAGCGGGCCGAGCATGCTGCCGAAGTCATTCCCGATGAAGAAGATGTCGATGAGATCGGCTGCGGCATCGAAGGTGCGCTGACTGACTCCGATGTAGTAGTCGACGATGTGCTCTTGCAGGGCGTCGACCAGCTCCGGCTCCTCATACATCGCGATCATGAGGTTCTCCATGTCGAGCAGGTCGTGGGCGTCGTGCCAGAACTGGGAGAACTCGCCACCGAGGATCGCGTACTGGCCGCCCCAGCCTTCGACCTCAGCCCTGATGCCGGAAACACTCATCCAAGCCGGATCCGGCCAGGGGTAGTCATGAACCTCCGTGAGCGTGGCCCCGGCCAGGGGGTGCTCACGGGGCGTGCCCCAGCCATAGCCATGCCGCTCCACCCCAAACGGGGATCGCAACGTCGAGCCGGGGGCCAGGTTCCCATCCGGGCTGCGGTCGACGGGCCCAGCGTAGGTCGTGCGCACGCGTCGAAAGTCATCACCCAGGTAGACCGACAGCGCTTCGTCATGCTCCAGGCCCAGGTGCTCGATCAATAGCTGCCGGGTCTCTGCGAGAGCTCCGAACCATGCCGGCACGCGATCCGGTTCCTCGAAGGAGAAGGCAGCCAGCACACGCTCCCTGGAAGTCATGGAACCATCGGCGGACATCCCGCTCTCCTTGCTTCACCCAGGCTCACACTTCGCTCTCGCTTGGCGATCATCCTCTAGACTCCTGGTCACCAAGCCAACGGCACACGAGTGCCGTTGCGCGGCACCATACACCTTGGGGCCTCGCCCTGAGCAGGCGACCTGCAGCCACTGCGACCCAGGGTCACGATGCTTCAGGGACCCACGCGGGCTCCCACCGCTTCATCCCGCAGCCAGGACTCGCGATGTACTACAAGGATGACTGGCCACAGGCAAGAGAGCGCTTCCTGGCCTTCTGGGATGGTGAGATCGTGGATCGCTGTTGCATCGCGGTGCAAGCCCCGCGGAGCGGCAGCTACTACACCCCACCCAGGCCGCCGGAGTCTCCCGACGCGCTGACACGATGGTGGCTGGATCCTGAGGACAATCTCGAACGCATGCTCGCGGAGTTCGAGGGCACCTACTACGGCGGTGAAGCCTACCCGGCGACGACGATGTGCCTGGGTGCATCGGTCATGGCCGCCTTCTTCGGCAGTCGGGCAGAGCTCCGTCCCGAGACCGTCTGGTACCACCCGGCCATCGAGGACTGGGGTTCCGTGAACCTGAGCTTCGACCGCTCGGCCGACCCGCTGTACCACGCGACCATCGAAGCCACGCGCTACTACGCCCAGCAGAGCCGTGGTCGCTACCTGGTCAGCCTGCCGGAGCTTGGCTCGGCCAGCGACGACCTGTCGCTGCTGCGTGGCATGCAGCCACTGGTCCTGGACATGATCCAGCAGCCAGCCCCGGTCAAGGCCGCACTGAGCCTGCTGGCGGACACCTGGGTCGAGCTCAATGAGGAGCTGTATGCGATCGCTGCCGACGCCAACGACGGCGGTTGCCCCATCGCCTGGATGCAGACCTGGGCGCCGGGGCCGCACTACCAGATGTCATGCGACTTCTCGGCGGTCCTCTCCCCTGCCTTGTTCGACGAGTTCATCGTGCCCGAGCTGCGCACGTATCTGCGGGTGAACGACTACGCGGTGTACCACTGGGATGGGCCGGATGCCGTCAAGTACCTCGATAGCCTGCTGGCCATCGATGAGATCGATGCCATCCAGTGGACGCAGGGTGCGGGCAGTCCGCCGGCATCGGATCCGCGATGGGTCAGCCTCTATCGGAAGATCCAGGCGGCCGGCAAGAGGCTGATCCTGCCCTTCGTCGACATCGGCGAAGTCGAGTCCCTGCTGTCGCAGATCTCGTCGCGCGGCTTGCTGATGGGCACGACGGCTGCGGACGAGGAAGAGGCCCGTAGCCTGCTACGCCGCGTCGAGCGCTGGACGCGGGACTAGCGAGAGGGCTGGATGTCACTCACGTGCACCAGCCGTATCGACACCTGCCCCCACCACCCAGAGCGGATCACCCAGCCTATCGAGGTCCACGTCGATCCCCAGGCCTGGCCCGAGAGGTACTGGGCCCCACCCATCCTCGCTTCGCGGCTGGTAGCCGGCAACATGCTCCAGCGTCCAGTCGTTCATGTAGGAGACCGCGAACAGCTGATCAGCGGGCACTCCGGCAGCGATCTGGCCTACCGCCGCGGTCACGATGTCGCCGCCCCAGCTGTCCTCGATGGTCAGACGCAGCCCCAGGTCGACGGCCGCATCCCTGAGGGCTCGCGCTCGACTCACCCCGCCCACGCGACTGATCTTCAAGTTGATGTGCTCCATCGCGTTCAGCTCGACCGCCCGGATCAATGAGCGGAGGTCGACGATCACCTCATCGAGCACGATCGGCAACGCAGTAGAGCGCCGAACCAACAACGACTCCTCGAGCGTGGGACAGGGCTGCTCCAGCCGCAGCCGGTGGCTGGACTCGAGATGTTCCACCTGTCGCGCCACGATCATGGCGTCCTGGGGGAGCCAGCCTCCATTGGCGTCGGCGATGAGCGCGTCCTCGGGCCCGGT
>CAYZDQ010000054.1:0-5954 GCA_964476955.1 uncultured Anaerolineaceae bacterium | reverse complement strand
CCTTGAGCTGGAAGTGGTGGATGCCGAGAGACTGCTGGCGCCCGACGAAGGCCTGCATCTCATCCGGACTGCCAAGCGGTACGGCGACGTACAGGGGCAGTCTGTCCTGCAAGCGACCACCCAGCAGCTGCGCCACAGGCAAACCGGTGATCTGGCCCATGGCATCCCAGCACGCGGTGTCCAGAGCGCTCTTGGCGTACACCGAGCCCTGCAGTGCGGCGTCCATGCGCGTCTGCACCTCAGCGGCATTGGTGACGTCTGCCCCGATGACCGCGGACGCCAGGAGGGACAGCGCCGCACGTGCGCCTTCTGAGTGGGCCGGGAGGTAGGTCGGCCCCAAGGGACACGTCTCCCCGAAGCCGGAGGTGCCGTCCTCGGTGACGACCCGCACGACGGTGCTGTCAAGCTGGTTCACCACCCGTCCTTGAGACATGACGTAGTCGCCATGTGCGTAGGTCAGCTGGTAGCCGTAGACCTCGACCCGGGCGACCGCTGCTGGCGAAGGCGACTGCATCACAGCGGACCGCCTCATGCCGCCTGATGCTCGGTGCGCTCGATGATCTCGTCCTGGAGCGCACGCGAGATGTCGCAGAAGTAGTCGCTGTAACCCGCCACGCGCACGATGAGGTCGCGGTGGGCGTCCGGGTCGGCTTGCGCCTCGCGCAGGGTCTCTGCGCTCACCACATTGAACTGGATGTGGTGGCCACCCAGGCCGAAGTACGTGCGGATGAGATGGCGGACCGTCACGAGACCGGCGTCGCCATCGGCCAGACCCGGGCTGAGCTTCATGTTCAGGAGTGTGCCGCAGGTTCGGCCATGGTCCATCTTGGCGGCCGATCGAAGCACCGCGGTCGGGCCCAACCGGTCCATGCCGTGGGACGGCGAGATGCCCTCCGAGAGCGGGGCGCCGGCAGCACGGCCATCAGGCGTGGCGCCGGTGACCTCACCGAAGTACACGTGGCAAGTGGTCGGCAGCATGTCCACGCCATAGCGCCCTCCCCGCCCGTTGGGACGCCCATCGACCGCACCCACGAGGGCCTCGAAGGTCCGGCGCATCAGGTCATCGGCGGCATCGTCGTCGTTGCCCCACTTGGGTGAGCGGTTGCGCAGGGTCAGACGCAGTCGCTCTTCGCCGGCGAAGTCATCGCGCAGCGCGGTCAGCAGGTTCGACATCGACACGTCGCCGCGGTCGTAGACGTGCGACTTCAGAGCAGCCAGGCTGTCGGTGATGGTGCCGATGCCTACGCCCTGCACGAAGGACGTGTTGTAGCGGGCCCCGCCGGCGTTGTAGTCGAGACCCTTCTCGATGCAGTCGTCGGTGATGAGCGAGAGGAACGGCGCCGGCATCTCGGCGGCATAGATGGCCTCGATGTGGTCGTTGCCGCGCAACTTGATGTCGAGCGTGTGCTGAAGCTGTGCCTGCCAGGCAGCGAAGACGTCGTCGAACGATTCGAAGCTCGCTCCGTTCGAGGGCCCCAGGCGCGTCCCTGTCGCCGGGTCGATACCGTCGTTGAGGGCGACCTCCAGGAGCTTGGGCAGGTTGATGTAGCCGGTCAGGATGTAGGCCTCCTTGCCGAAGGCACCGGCCTCGACGCAGCCGCTGGTGCCGCCCTCACGCGCGTCCTCCACGCTCTTGCCCATGCGCGTCAGCTCAGCCACGACCGCGTCCGTGTTGAACACAGAGGGGTAGCCGTAGCCCTGTCGGATGACCCGTGCCGTGGCATCGATGAAGGCGTCGGGGGTGACACTCGAGACCTGGATGTTGGGGCTGGGCTGAACGAGGTGGAGCGCATCGATGACCTCGAGAAGCAGGTACGACACGTCACCCACGCCATCGCGACCATCCGACAGCACGCCGGCCATATCGATGGCTGCGAAGTCGGTGTAGGTGCCGCTCTCAGCGGCGGTCACGCCCACCTTGGGCGGCGCCGGATGGTCGTTGAACTTGATGAAGAAGCACTCCAGAAGCTCACGCGCGCCCTCGCGCGTGAGGGTCCCGTCCGCGAGGCCCCGCTGATAGAACGGCTCCAAATGCTGGTCGAGGTGGCCCGGCGAGAAGGCGTCCCAGCCGTTGAGCTCGGTGATGACCCCGAGATGGCAGAACCAGTACATCTGCAGTGCTTCGTGGAAGTCGCGGGGCGCGTTCCGGGGCACCCGCTCACAGACGTCAGCGACGCGCTCGAGCTCGGCCCGGCGGACCGGATCGGCCGTGGCCGCGAGTCGCCTGGCTTCAGCGGCGTGACGCTGGGCCAGGATGGTGATGGCCTCTGCGGCGATGTCCATGGCCGCCAACTCATCGAGCCGCTCACGAGCGGCGGAGTCGTCACTGGCCTCCCAGCGGGCACGTGAACGAGCGATGTCCGCGCTGAAGTCGAGCATGCCCTTGCGGTAGAGCTTTCCGTCACCCACGGTGTGTCCCGGAGCGCGCTGCTCCATGAACTCGGTGAAGAGACCGGCCGAATAGGCTTCCTGCCACGCCGGTTCCAGGCCGTCGAAGATGCGATCGCGCAAGCTGCGCCCCTGCCAGAAGGGGATGACCTCGGTGCGGTATGCATCAAGCACCTCATCATCGACCGCGTAGGACGTCAGTTCACGACTGTCCAGGATGCGCAGGTCCTCGAGGCTGTGGCAGGTCAGTTCCGGGAAGGTCGAGATGGCGCGAGGGCGTGGACCGCGATCACCCACGATCAGCTCGTCCTCGTCGAGGACGATGGTCTTACGCTCACAGATGTATCGGAAGGCCTGGGCTCGACGCAGCGGTGGAGATAGACCTTCGACGCCGGACGCGTAGAAGTGGGTCACTAGCCGTGCGCGCTCAGCCGAGATCGATGGCGGCGTGTTCAGGCTTCGCTCGCGCAGTCGCGTCGTCCGGTCGTTCATCAGTCAGCCCCCCACGTGGATGTCAAGCCCATAGTCCCGCAGTAGATCACCCGCTGCCATGACGGCCGCAGCGTCTGGCGGCTGCACATCAGCCATCCGGTCGGACCCCCCGAGTCGCGCCAACTTCGACGCCCCCAGTTGGTGGTAGGGCAGCAGATGCAGGCGCCGCGATCGCAGCCCCGATACCAGCGAGCCGATGGCGTGCAACGTCGCAGGATCATCGGTCCAGCCCGGCACCAGCGGTAGCCGCAGCCAGATCTCGGCACCGCCGGCGTCCAGGCTGCGCAGGTTCTCGAGGATCGGCGAGAGCAGCACACCGGTCGACTCCTGATGTCGCTCCGCGTCCGCACCCTTGAGGTCGAAGAGCCACAGATCGGTCAGCGGGGCTACGGCCTTGAGGGTGTCCGGAGCAGCGAAGCCGCTGGTATCTACACAGGTGTGGATGCCGCGGCGTCTGGCCTCCTCGAGACAAGCGATCAGGAAGGCAGGCTGTGCCAGCGGCTCGCCACCGGAGAACGTCACGCCACCGCCCGACTGCTCGAAGAAGGGGCGGTCGCG
This sequence comes from uncultured Anaerolineaceae bacterium, assembly GCA_964476955.1. Lineage (GTDB taxonomy): Bacteria > Chloroflexota > Limnocylindria > Limnocylindrales > CSP1-4 > JAFMJV01. Next base: position 2,516 of record CAYZDQ010000054.1, on the reverse strand, counting down.
CTCCACCACGCCGAAGACCTCGTCCACCGTCGTGCGCCGGCCCACGAGCTCTCGCGCGCCCGAGACACAGGCGGTCGCACACGCTCCACAACGCAGGCACTGGCCCGGGTCGGGCCGTGTCGGGCCATCGGCAAGGCCGATGGGACAGGCCGCGTGGCAGGCGCCGCAATCGATACAGCGCTCGGCAACGATGCGGATCTCCGGCGCCCGCGCCCGGCTCTCTGGGTTGTGGCACCACAGGCAGTCGAGCGGACAGCCCTTGAGCAACACCGTCGTACGGATGCCGGGCCCGTCGTGGATCGAGAAGCGCTGGATGTCGAAGCTGGCCCCGGTCGGTGGGGCCGGCAGGCGCTGGGATGCTGTACGGTCAGTGCCTTGCGTCGCGCCCGGCATGGGGACCACAGCCGCTGCCGGTGTCGCGAACCTGGTCGACTCGTTCCGTCCCGTCATGGCGCGTGCCGCTCGGGGACTCGTGGCAGCCATACGCGCATCGTGCCACGCTGCCTGTTGGCCCACAGGAAGTAGGGCACCGCGATGAGCTCGGCCTCCCGCTCCGCCGGCGTAGGACCGGTACCCGCAGGTCGGTACAGCTCCCCACCACGCGCTGCGCGCCAGACGCGGCCGGAGGTCCGCAGGAAGACCGCGCCACCGAGCGACCGTGGTCGCCAGGCTGCCGTGACCGGCGCTTCCACGTCCACCGCGGCCGCGGCAAGGTCGACACCGGGACCCTGATCACAGGCCTCGAAGCAGTACACCAGCGGACCGCGCTCGAGGGCGACCTGGCAACGGGCTGCATCGACTCGCGGGTGCGCCTCGATGAACCGAGCTTCCATGGGTAATGACAGCGTGACGCAGTCACCGGCCTGCCAGCGACGCCGCAGGCGCAGGTAGCTGCCGGCCCGGACCGGTCGGGGCGGTTCATCATCGAGGGCCACTGTCGCACCGTCGGCCCAGGCGGGGATGCGCAACGACAGTGTCCAAACCTGCGGCGGAGTCTCGAGCAGGGTGACCGCGGCGCTACCCTCCCACGGCAGCCCACTGGTCACTTCGAGTCGCACCTGGCCTGCCGGAAGGCTCGCTCCGAGCGCACTCTCGAGGTACTGGTGAACCTGGATACCGCCATCATCGATGGTCGCGGCATAGTGGCCGACGCTGGCCACCAGGCGCATCAGGTTGGAAGGACAACAGGCCACGTAGTACCACTCGGCGCGGCGATGCGAGCCGTTGCTCATGAGTGGGTTGCGGTAGAAGAAGGTACGACCGTCGAGGGAGGCCCCGGGGAGCACGCCGTTGTAGAGCGTGCGCTCCATGAGCTCCGCGTAGCGGACCTTGCCGGTCGCGAGCAGGAGACGCCAGTTCCACTGGACGCTGGCAACCGCAGCGCAGGTCTCGCAGTAGCCCCCGTCCGGCGGGAGTTCGTACGCGTCGCCGAAGCCCTCCGTCTCCGGACGCTGGCCGATGCCACCGGTGATGTACAGCTTGCCCCCGACCAGGTCACGCCACTGTCGCTCCGACGCCGCCAGCAGCGCTTCGTCCCCCTCCTCGAGATAGTCGTCGACAGCGCCGGACACCAGATACAGGGCACGTACGGCATGGCCCTCGAAGAGCGATGCCTCGCGTACGGGCACGTGGTCCTGGAAGTAGGCCGGGCCACCGTAGTACCAGCGCCCGGCATTGTCCCCCAGCCGGCCGTACCCGCGCGCGTGGAGGAAGAAGCGCGACAGTTCGAGGTAGCGCCGTTCCCCGGTCTCGCGGAAGAGCTCGACCAGCGCGCTCTCGACGAGCGGGTGGCCGTCAGGCTCGGATCGCCGCCCGGGGCCGAAGACCTCGTCGATGTGGTCTGCGAACCGGACCGCGACGTCCAGCAGGCGGCGATCACCGAGCGCGCGGCTCCAGGCCACGGCGGCCTGGATGAGATGGCCGGCAGCATAGATCTCATGGCTGTAGGCGACGTCGGTCCAGCGCAGCTCCGGGAATGCCACCTGGTAGAACGAGTTGAGATAGCCGTCAGGCGCCTGGGCCCGGCCGATGAGATCGATGGTCGCCCCAGCAGCGTCACTCAGGTGAGGTGGCAGTCCCTGGGGTGCTGCCCAGGCTACGGCCTCGAGCCACTTGTAGACGTCCGTGTCGAGGAAGGCCGGAAACCGTACGAGGTCCAGCTCCCGACGCTCTCGGGCGGCTGCTGCCGCCAGCATGGAGATGTTCCCAGCCCGCTCGAGCATGGCGTAGCCGCGCGCCAGGCTGACCTCCCGGTTGAGTCGCTGCTGCCCCGGCCAGAACCCGCCAGCAGCCGAGACCTCTGCGCGCGGCAGGGTTCGCAGGAGCGCGAACGAGCCAAGGCCGGAAGCGACCGGGCCGCCTGCGTGTTCCCTGTGATCGACTTGCGTTGGCACACATCCCCTCAAGGCGAGCTTCGCCCGGTGAGCATCCGGACACGCAGAAGGGCGCGGGCCTGCGTGGCCCACGCCCCTCGTCTACGAGTGCTGGACTATGGCTCCGGGTTGAACGAGATCGTC
>CAYZDQ010000053.1:0-8867 GCA_964476955.1 uncultured Anaerolineaceae bacterium | reverse complement strand
AGACCGCGCTCGGCACAAGCCTGGCTCATGGCGCTGCCGAGCGCCACATCGGGCGCTTCGGGGTCCTTGATCATCTCGACGCCGATCATCAGGCCCGGGCCGCGGACGTCGCCGATGCGCGGGTCCTCTGCCGCGAGCGCCTCCAGGCCGGCCCTGAGCTCGGAGCCGCGAGCCGCCGCGTTGGCCACGAGATCCTGCTCGCGCATGACCTCGAGCACGGCGATACCAGCGGCACAGGACACGGGGTTGCCGCCGTAAGTCGAGCCATGGGCGCCAACGCCCCAGCGCTCCTGCAGCTCTCGCGGGGAGATCAGCGCTGCCAGGGGCATACCGTTGGCGATGGCCTTGGCCGCGAGGACCACGTCGGGCACGATGCCCGCATGCTCGAAGGCCCACATCTTGCCGGTACGCCCGTAGCCTGACTGGACCTCATCGGCGATGAGCAGGATGCCGTGGCGTGTGGCCAGCTCGCGCAGGCCCTGCATGAAGGCCACCGGCGCGGGCACGTAGCCGCCCTCGCCCTGTACCGGTTCGATGATGAAGGCGGCCGTGCGCGCAGCCTGCAGGCGCTCGCTGAAGAGCCGCTCGAGGTAGGCCAGGCTGGCCGCCGAGGCGGCCTCCTCGTCGCCGCCGAAGTCGCGATAGGCGTTGGGGAAGGGCGCGATGTGCACATCCGGCACGAGCGGGTCATAGCCCGAGCGGTAGTTGAGGCTGGAGCTGGTGATGCTGGTGGCCCCGTACGTGCGCCCGTGAAAGGCCCCACTGAAGGCGATGATGTGCGTCCGGCCAGTGGCCCGCCGAGCCATCTTCATGGCGCCGTCCACGACCTCCGCCCCGGAGTTGCCGAAGTAGACCGTGTCGAGCGGCTCCGGCAGCTCGTCCACGATCATCTCGGCCAGGCGCGTCACCGAATCGAGGTGGCCCAACCCGTTGCACACGTGGATGAGCTCATCGACCTGCTGGTGGATGGCTGCGTTGACCCTGGGATGAGCGTGGCCCAGCGAGGTCACGGCGATGCCGTTGGCGAAGTCGAGATAGCCGTTGCCGTCGCTGTCGTAGAGACGGTGACCCTCGCCCTTGACCCAGGTCTGCTGGTAGTAGCGGCCGAGGATGGGCGAAAGCGTCGCGGTCGAGCGTTGCTGGATGGTGAGGGCGTCGTCGGTCATGCGCGCAAGCATACGGGCACCGGCGCCGGCCGCGCCATGGAGGGAACCTCGCTAGTAGCGGCGGCCGCGCAGCTTGTCGAGATCGAAACGGGCGGTCTCGGCGATCGCCATCACCGCCATCGTGCCGGCCTGGACGGGATCGCTCACGACGAGGTCGGCCTCTGTCGAGACGGAGCCGGCCATCGACAGCGCCACCACCGGGATGCCCAGCTGGCGCAGCTCGCGCACGGCCTTGGTGATCTCGCCACCCATGAGCGAACCGGCCAGCACGAGGATGTGGGCGCGCGGCAGATCGGCCACGGCACGTACGGCAGCGGCGATCTCATCCTCTCCCACGAGGGCCATGGTGTCGACCGAGATGCGCTCTCCGCGCAGGTTGTGGCGGTCGCTCTCCGACACCGCACCGAGGGCCACCTGGGCCACCTGGGCGCCGCCACCGACCACGATCACGCGCTTGCCGAAGACCTGGCCCAGGGTCGGGCGGGCGCCGGCGGAGTAGACCCCGGCGACGGTCTCGGCCACCTCCAGCGCCTCCACCGGACCGAGGTCACGCAGCTCGAGGTCGAAGACCCGTGTGATCTCGTCGTCCTCGCCCTTCTTGGTGGCCGGGAAGGAGTTGATGGTGACCACGTCGGCGCCGGCCTTGCGCAGGCGCAAGAGCAGCTCGGTCAGGTCGGCGTCCTCGGTGGCGCGGACCTCGATGGCGGTGAGCACGGTCCCGCCAGTGGGGATCGAGAGATCGGGCAGGTCGTGGTCGAAGGCGTCGTCGTGGGTACTCATGGCTCTCGCTCAACTATGGCATAGCCTCGACCGGTGAGCGCCATGCCCTGTATGGTCAAGAGACCATGACCCAGAGCACCCTGACCTCGACCAGCCCTGCGCTCGGCGGCCGCGCCACCATCCGCGTGGGCATCATCGGCGCCGCCGGCATCGCCGGTGGTGAGCTCGTGCGCCTGCTCGAGCGCCATCCCTCCGTCACGGTCGCCGGCCTGCAGGGCCGCGACCGTGATCACCAGCCTCTCACCGACAGTCAGCCGCAGCTCGGCCGTACCGGGCACTTCATCGAGACCTCCCTGCCGCAGGTGGACGCGGTCTTCATGGCCCTCCCCCACGGCGCCTCGGCTGCGCTCGCACCCGACTTCCTCGAGCAGGGCATCGCCGTCATCGACCTCGGCTCGGACTACCGCCTCAAGGATCCCGCCGAGTACGAGCGCTGGTATGACTACACGCATCCATTCCCGGAGCTGCTGCAGAGCGCGGTCTACGGGCTGCCGGAGCAGCACCGGGCCGAGCTGCAGGCGCTGCAGGGCGCCGAGACGCGCCTGGTGGCCTCGCCCGGCTGCTATCCCACGACCTCGATGCTGGGGCTCTACCCGCTTGCGCGCGCCGGGCTCATCGCTGACGTGGTGGTCGACGCCAAGAGCGGCGTCTCTGGCGCCGGCCGCTCGGTCAAGGCCGACCTCATGTTCAGCGAGGTCAACGACTCGCTCAAGGCCTACGGCCTCGGGGGTCACCGCCACACCGCGGAGCTGGTGCAGGAGATCCGCGACGCCGGCGCCTCGCCGGAGGCCAATCCCGGCGCGGAGACCGTCGGCTTCCAGCCGCACCTCGTGCCCATGAACCGCGGCATCCTCGCCACCGGCCACGTGCGCCCCACGCGCACGATCACCGACGAGGAGCTGGGCGAGCTCTACCGCGAGGCCTACGCCGACGAGTACTTCGTGGAGGTCGTGGACCGAGCCCCCGCCACGAGCCACGTGCGTGGCAGCAACTTCGTGCGCGTCTTCGCCCGCTACGACGAACGCACCGGACGGATCACCACGGTCTCGGTCGAGGACAACCTCGTGAAGGGCGCTGCCGGGCAGGCCGTGCAGGCCTTCAACATCGTCTTCGGCCTGCCTGAGCCGACCGGGCTCGAGCAGCTCCCCATCGTCCCGTGAGGCCGCTCGCGGCACTGCCATCGGACCTGCCGGAGGTCGAGGGCGCGGCCCGTCTGCCGCAGGGCTTCGAGGCCCTCGGCACCAGCGCCGGGATCAAGGGATCGGGTGAGCCCGACCTAGCGGTGGTGCTGCTGAAGGAAGGCCCCGCGGCGGTAGCGGCGACGTTCACCACCAACCGCCTGCCCGCGGCCGCGGTGCGCATGAACCAGGAGCACCTCGCCGCGACGGCGCCCGAAGGCGGCGGTCGCTATGGCTGGGTCGAAGCCATGATGTGTACCTCCGGCTGCGCCAACGCCGCCACCGGCGACGCCGGGCTGGCCGATCAGCGCAGCCTGGCGGCGACGCTCGCGACCCACGCCGGGACGCGCCCCGAGCATGTCCTGGCCATGTCCACCGGGCTCATCGGCACGCGTCTCCCGCTCGGGCGGGTGGCCGATGCGCTCACCGCTATCAGTGGCAGCTTCGGCCCCGATGACGTGGCCTTCGCCCGCGTGGCTGAAGCCATGCGCACCACCGACTCGCGCGCCAAGTCGGCCGCGGTCAGGGTGGAGCTGCCCGACCCGCACGGGCGGCCGGTGACCGTCACCGTCAGCGGCGTGGCCAAGGGTGTGGGCATGATCCATCCCAACATGGCCACGATGCTTAGCTTCGTGCTCACCGACGCCGACGCGCAGCCTGAGACGTTGAGCCGACTGCTGCGGCCGATCGTGGCTCGTACCTGGAACCAGACCAGCGTCGATGGCGATCAGTCCACCAACGACACGGTCTTGCTGGTGGCCTCGGGTGCGTCCGGCGCTGCGCCGGTCGAGGCCGATCCGGAGGCGGACGCGATCTTCGGTCGCGCGGTGGAGGCCGTGGCACGTTCGCTGGCGCGCCAGCAGGCGGCCGATGGCGAGGGTGCGGCCACGCTCATCACCTGTGCCGTGAGCGGTGGCATGGACGATGCCGCGGCCCGAGCCGCCGCCCGCGCGGTCGTGTCCAGCGACCTGCTCAAGGCCGCCGTCCACGGCGCCGATCCCAACTGGGGCCGGATCGCCATGGCCGTGGGCAACGCCGAGGTCGCGGCCGCGAGCACGCTCGAAGCCGCCGGTCTCGACGCGCAGACCGCCCGTGAGCGTGCTGCCCGACCGGTGGAGCTGGACCCGGACGCGCTGCAGATCGACATCGAGGGCGTGCCCGTCTTCGCCGGCCTCCCGCTCGCCTACGACGAGGCCGCGCTGTCTGCGCGCATGAAGGACGGCGAGGTCACCATCCGCGTCGACCTGGGCCTGGGCCCGGGCACGGGCGAGGCCTTCGGCTGCGACCTGACCCAGGAGTACGTCATCGAGAACTCGGCGTACTCCACGTGAGCGGCACACCCGTGGTGGTCAAGCTCGGCGGCACCACCATCGTCGAGCAGCAGGACATCCTGCGCGAGATCGTGGGAGAGCGGCAGACCCGTCCCGTGGTGGTCGTGCACGGCGGCGGCAAGCGTCTCACCGAGTGGCTCGCGCGCCTCGGTGTGGAGAGCCAGTGGCATCAGGGCCGGCGCGTGACCGACGAGGCCACGCTGGAGGTCTTCCTCGCGGTCATCGGCGGTGTCGTCAACGCCGAGCTGACCGAGGCGTTGCTGGCCCTCGGCGCTCAGGCTGTGGGCATGCGCGGCATCGACGACGGCATGATCCGGGGGCCGCGCGCGGACACCCTTGAACGTGTCATCAGCGAGCCGGTCGCGGATGCGGGCCTGCTGCGGACCCTGCTCGGGGTCGGCTACCTGCCGGTGGTCACACCCATGGGCCTCGACCCTGACGGCCGCATCTGCAACGTCAACGCCGACGATGCCGCGGCCGCGGTCAGCGCCGCGCTCGGCGGTGAGCTCGTGCTCATGACCGACACCAACGGTGTGCGTGACGCAGATGGCGAGCGCATCCCCGAGCTCACGCCGCAGGAGGCCGCGCGCCTCATCGACGAGGGCGTTATCGCCGGCGGCATGGTGCCCAAGGTCGCCTCCGCGTTGCGGGCACTGGGCCCGGGCTCGTTGGCTGAACGCTCGGTCATCGCTGACGGGCGCACCCAGCGCGCGCTGGAGCGTGCGCTCCACGAGGGTGCCGGCACCGGATTCCGCCTGGCCTAGGCGTCGTTCACGGACACCTGGGCATGGCCATGGCGCGACGGGCGCCGGAGCTGCAGGAAGCTGCCCGTGGGCTGCCAGCCCATGCGCTGCACTCGCGGGTAGGTACGGGCGTTGTCCGGGCTCGTCTCCGAGACGATGTGACCGAAGCCCCAGGTCGAAGCGGCGGTGAGGGCTCGCCGGCGCAGCTCCGCAGCCAGCGGTCGCGAGCGATGCTGCGGAAGCACGCCGATGAGCCCCAGACGCGGTCCGCTCGGGTTGCGCCAGATGCGCACCAACCCGACCAGCTCGCCACTTGCTCGCTCCATCGCCACGAGAAACGCGCTCGGGTCGCACTCGGGCGCGATCAGCTCCGCATGGAACGCGGCCCGATCACCGACCCAGCCATCGGTACCGGGCACGAGGTCGCGGATGGCGTTGTCCAGCCGGAACAGGGCTTGCTCGTCGACGGCATCGACCTGGCGCACGACGTAGCCGACCGGGAGCCACGCTCGGCGCACGAGTCGCAGGGCGTCCTCGAAGGGGATCCGGAAGGCCTCGCCGCGGACCTCGGTCCGGAACCCGGTTGCCTCGAGGGCAGCCACGTCGTCGGTGGCGGCGGCATCGACGATGGTGGTCAGCGGCCGTCGCAACGACTCATCCACGGCCTCGACCAGTGGCTCGTAGGCCGCGCGATCAGCGATGCCGAACTTGAGGAACGTCCTGCCATCGGGGCGGGACCTGGCCGAGACCACGCCGGCGACGGAGACATCGCGGAGGGCATACCAGCGCTGCAGTGGCTCGGGCTGGCTCTGGTCGCGCGTTCGGAGCGTCTCGGCGTCGAGACCGTAGAGCGGAGCTACGAGCGAGTACTGACCGCTGAAGTGATGGACCTGCAAGCGGCCATCCTAGCCCGCCGCCGGGACCTGGGGCCGCCTAGGCTGTCCTAGGCCGGACCAGGCTCCGCCTCGAGCACGGCTCGCGCGGGCGGCAGGAAGATGGCTCGCCGCTCGTCGGTGATGGTCTCGACCTCGGCCGCGACCACGGCTCCGGCCGGCTGAGGCAGCACCACCGGGTGCGCCTCGCGCGGCACCACCACGCCGCTCTCCAGCTGGCGCACGTCCACGAACGTCTTGTCCACGGACACATCAGGGCGACCGAGCAGGAAGCCCTGGGCAGCGCCGATGTCCATCTCGCGGATGACCTGCAGCTGTCGCGCGGTCTCCACGCCCTCGGCGATCATGCGCGCGTTCTGGCTCAGCGCCAGGTCACGCAGCGACTCGAGCACCGCTCGTGCGTTGTGTCGACGCACGCCACCTTGCACCAGCGCCAGATCGATCTTGACGATGTCGAAGCGCACCTGCGACAGCAGTCGCAGGCCCGAGTTGCCGGCACCCACGTCGTCCGCTGCAAGTCGCAGTCCGTACTGCTGGAGCAGGTTGAACGTCTGCTGCAGCCGACCCATGTCGTCGACCTCCTCGCGCTCGGTCAGCTCGACGATGACGCGGCTCGGGGAGATGCCGTTGCGAACGAGGCCGGACAACAGCCAGGCCGCGTCGAAGTCCTTGGTCTCCAAGGTGCGCGGGGAGAGGTTCAGCGTGAGCAGTCGGTCGGGGCCGATGGCACCGGCGGCATCGACCACGGCTTCGATACAGGCCAGGTCCAGGTCGACGGTCCGGCCCGAAGCCGCGGCCGCGGCGAAGAGACTGCTGGTATCGGGCAGCGGACCATTGGGGTCCGGCCGGATGAGACCCTCGAAGCCCAGGACACGCCCCGTACGCAGGTCGACGATGGGCTGGAAGACCGGTGAGAGCAGCTTGCTCGTGACGACTTCCGCGACCGCGTTGGCGGTGGCATCGGTGAGCTCATCGGGCAGCAGGTCCCGCTCCGGCTCGAAGATCTCGACCGAGCCGCGGTAGTGCCGCTTGGCCCAGTAGAGAGCGGCATCGGCCTGGCGATAGACCATCTCCCGCTGGTGCGTGAAACGAGGGACACCCGAGACGCCAGCGGAGAAGGGACAGGGACGGCCACCGCCAGGCGGGCGCTTGCAGAAGTGCAGGATGCGCTCGCCGACCGTGACGGCTTCCTCGATGTCGGTATGGGGCAGGATCATGGCGAACTCGTCGCCGCCGGTCCGATAGACATGGTCCTTGTCGCGCGCGAGATCGCGCATCGTGCGGGCCATGGAGACGAGCATCTCGTCCCCGGCCGAGTGGCCGTCGCGGTCGTTGATCAGCTTGAGGTCGTCGAGGTCCATGAGCAGGAGACTGAACGGCGCGCCCCGGTCCTCGTAGTTCTGGATCTCCCTCGTGAGCTGCTCCTGGAAGGCGCGGTGGTTCCCCAGGCCGGTGAGCCCATCCGCCAGCGCGTCCTCGCGCGCCTCGCGGTAGAGCAACTGCAGCTCGGCGCGTGAGTCGGCCATCTCCTCGAACGGGTCGAGGAAGTAGCGGACCATCACGATGACGCCCACGATGGCGCCCGCGAGCAGGGCCATCAACGCGATACGGACCTCGAGGGGCCACTCGCCGCCGCTGTACGGCCACAGCTGGACCAGGCCCATGCGTGTGCCATCCCCGTTGCCCCAGAGCGGCACCACGGTGGGCGCCAGGCCCATCGCGCGCAACTCCGCGTCAGCCTCGCCGGCCGGTCCCACGATGCCCGCGATATGGGGTTCCACCGCCGCGGGGTCGAACGCCGGCTCGCCGTCGGCCGGACCCGTCGTGGCTGCGGAGGCCGCGACCACCTCAGATGAACCCATGTCCACGAGCATCGAGGTGACCGCGTCGCCCCCGAGCATACGGGTCCGGTCGAACAGCGCCGAGACATCCACCTCTGCCGAGAGGACGCCTCGGTTGCGCCCGGTCACCGAGCGCATGGGGGTAGCGATGATCAGACGTGAGGCTGGGCGCGTGTCAGGCGTAGCCCGGGTGACGGTGTCGGTCCTGGCTCCGAGGGCTCGTCGACGCAGGCTTCCGTCGGCGCACGCGTGCAGGCCGCTCTTGCCGCTGACCAGCGGGATACGTGTCCCGTCACTTGAGCGCACGATGCAGGCACCCTTGACCACGGAGGCATCGCCGGCGCGGAGCCCACGCAGGATTCGGGTCGCGGTCTCCTTGTCGGTGCTGCCCTCGATGCCGTTGGCCAGGCGGGTCAGCGCAGGATCGTTGGCGGCCACGAGCAGGCGAGCCTCGATAGCCGACTCCCGGGCCAGCAGACCAGCTGCGGATTCCGAGGTCTCGCGAGCGCGTTCGGCTTCGAGCGCAGGGTCGGGTGCGCTGAGCTGCGAGGTCGTGAGGTAGATGCCGGCCATCGTGGGCACGAGCGCCAACGTGAGCATGGCCGCCCAAAGCCGCCAACGAACCGATCGTGGGGCGTCGGCAGCGTGTGGAATCGTCTGGTCGTGCTCAGGGCGGGGTGTGGACATGGATTCTCCCTACCGGGCTTGAGTGCCAGTCAAGCGCTCGTCCACCCCAACGGGTAGTGACCCGATTGCCCCAGGGCCGGCCCGGACTGTGCCTGCGCGCACCACCCACAAGCCCCCCACCGCTCGGGGCCCTGCCCTACCACACCGCACCGCTCACGACCCGGAGTGCGCTACGTATCCGCGGCCAGGCAGGCACAAGTTGCATGACTATGCAATAATCGAGCCACACGCGCATGTTAATGCAGGAC
>CAYZDQ010000052.1:0-9005 GCA_964476955.1 uncultured Anaerolineaceae bacterium | reverse complement strand
GTACACCAAGCTCCTCGAGGATCCGTCCAAGCCCATGCTCAACGTGGCCATCAACGAGCAGTACCCCCCAGGCTCCACGTACAAGCTGGTGACCGGCACCGGCGCCCTGGCGGACCAGTTGATCTCGACCACGACGCGGCTCAAGACCGAGCCCTTCCTCGAGATCGGCGACTGGAAGTACTGGGAGTGGAATCGCGAGGGCTGGGGACCGCTCAACATCTTCGATGGCTTCGGCCACTCGAGCGACACGTTCTTCTACCAGTTGGCTGGCCGGCTGACCATCGACCGGCTCGCGTACTGGGCCCACCAGTTCGGCTTCGGGACGCCGACCGGCATCGACCTGCCCGGTGAGGCCAGCGGCATCGTGCCCACCAACGAGTGGAAACGGCGTACCAAGAACGAGATCTACTTCACTGGCGAGCTCTACCAGGCCGGCATCGGCCAGGGCTACAACATGAGCACGCCCATCCAGATGCTCAACGCCTACGCGGCTTTGGCCAACGGCGGCACGGTCTACAAGCCACAACTGGTGCGCAAGGTCGTCGACTCGGACGGCAAGCTTGTCGAACGGGTCCAGCCCGAGGTCGTGCACGAGATGGACCTGGACAAGTCGGTGCTGCGCACGATGCGCGCAGCCGCCCGGCGCGTGGTCACCATCCGCCACACGGACAACCTCGTGGATCTGCCCATCGTCGTGGCTGGCAAGTCCGGCACGGCGGAGTTCGGAGAGCGCGACAAGCAGGGCCGTCTGCCGTTCAGCAACTGGTTCGCCGCGTTCGTGCCCAAGCAGGCCCGCAAGTCGGCCTCGGACCCCACCGGCATCGCCGCGGTCAGGCGCGATGACTCCGAGCTGGTGGTGCTGGCCTATCTCGACGACACGCGCACCAAGGGCAACGCCGCCACCGAGGTGGTCAAGTACTTCCTGCAGCTGCACTACGGGCTGAAGGTGGACCTGCGCAACCACGACTACCTCGTACGCGACAACTTCTACGACCGCAACAGCTGATGAGCACGCTGCGACTCGAGCCGGCGCGCGTCGGCACGCTCACCGCCAAGGAAGGGGAGGGCCGCTGGTACGGCTTCGACCTGCAGCTGGCCATCTACGCGCTCTCGCTCATCGTCATCGGCCTGCTCATGGCCTTCACCAACTCGGCTGACGATCCTTTCCGGCCGGGCTCCATCTTCACTCGCGGGCTCATCTGGCTCGCGCTAGCCGCGATCGTCTTCGTTGCCACCGCCGCTGCCGACCATCACTGGCTACGCACGTTCGCGTGGCCGATCTATGGCTTCAGCATCGCCCTGCTGGTGCTCACGCTGGTGGTCGGCAGCGGTGTCGGTGGCGTTCAGCGCTGGGTCTCGATCTTCGGGCTCCAGTTCCAGTTCAGCGAGGTCACCAAGATCCTGCTGGCGGTAGTGCTCGCGCACTACCTCGCCACGCGCTCCCGGGAGATCTCCACCCTGCGCACGCTCATCGGCGCCGGGTTCATCGTGGCCCCGCTGCTGGGGTTGGTGCTGATCCAGCCGGACCTCGGCACGTCGCTCGTCTTCGGCGCCATCATGCTCGGCTCGCTCTTCTTCGCCGGCGCCAGCATGCGTTGGCTGGCCGTCACCGTGCTGGGCGTGATCGCCATGGTGCCGGTGGCCTGGCAGTTCATCCTGCGTGACTACCAGAAGCAGCGCCTGGTGGCGTTCATGGATCCCGCGGCCGACCCCCTGGGCTCCGGCTACCAGCTGCAGCAGTCGCAGATCACGGTCGGCTCGGGTGGGCTCTTCGGCCGAGGGTTGACCAACAGCCTGGCCGGCCAGAACCTGCCCGTGGGTTCGACCGACTTCGTCTTCGCGCACGTCGGCGAGCAGCTCGGCTTCCTGGGCGGAGTCGTGGTGCTCACGCTCTTCGCATTGCTCATCTGGCGTGTGCTGCACGTGGGCTGGCGCTCGGGCGACACGTTTACCCTGGCCTTCTCCGGCGGCATCGCCGGCATGCTCCTGTTCCAGATGATCATCAACATCGGCATGGTCCTGGGCGTCATGCCCATCACCGGCATCCCGCTGCCGTTCGTGACCTATGGCGGGGCATCGCTGCTGAGTGCGGCGCTCGGTCTGGGCATCCTCGAGTCCCTGGCCATGCGTCGCTCGAGGTCATCCTGAGGCCGAACGGCCCCGGCCCTATGGCCCCCCATTACGCGCCAGAGCGACCGGCCCACGAGACGGACCGTCCCGCTAGGCTGTAGCACGACATGCCCATTCTCCCCTTCGATATCCCTGACCTTTCTATCTTCTCGTCCGGCGCCGGCGGTGAAGAAGGAGCCGCTTTCGCGGATGCGCTCTTCAGCCTCTTCATCCTCTTTCTTGCGGCCAAGATCGGCGAGGAGGTCTTCCGACGCATCAACCAGCCTGGTGTCATCGGTGAGCTGCTCGGCGGCTTCATCGTCGGACCCTTCGCCCTGGGGCTGGCGAACGTCACCGTCACGGCAGAGGTCTTCGCCGAGCTGGGCGTCGTCATCCTGCTCTTCACGGTCGGCCTGGAGGTCCGCCTCGACGATCTGCTGAAGGTCGGTCCCATGGCCATCGCCGTGGGCGCCATCGGCTTCATCCTGCCCATCCTCGCGGGCCTCGGCATCGGCCTCGCCATCGGCGAGGACGTGCTGCCGGCGGCCCTCATCGGCCTGGCCCTGGCCGCCACCAGCATCGGCATCACCAGCCGCGTCCTGGCCGAGATGGGGGTGCTCGACAGAGCCTTCTCCCGCGTCATCCTGGGCGCGGCCATCGTGGACGACATCCTGGCCCTGCTGGCCATCGGCGTGCTCTCCGGCCTGGCCGAAGGCGACCTCGGCCCCGAGACGATCGTGACGCTCGTGGCCGGCCTGCTGTTCGTGGGCGTCGGCCTCGCGCTGGCACCGCTGGGGCGCCGACTGCCGCGCAAGGTCTTCGTCTGGCCCAAGTTCGCCGACACCCCGGTCGTGCCGGTCTTCATCATCATGTTCGCGGGCGCGCTGCTGGCGCAGTTCGTGGGACTGGCCGCCATCATCGGCGCGTTCGTGGTGGGACTCTTCATCGCCGAGACGCCAGTGCGCGAGGAGGTGGAGCACGGCTTCCGCTCGCTGCTGGGCATCTTCGCACCGTTCTTCTTCGCGGTCACCGGCGCCAACATCGACATGAGTGCGCTGCTCAAGCCCGACCTGCTCATCATCGTGCTCGTGCTGGCCGTGATGGGTGTCCTGACCAAGCTCATCGGCGGCATCGTCGGCGCCTGGAGGCTGGGCAAGTGGAACTCGGTCGTGGTGGGCATGGGTATGAGCCCACGTGGTGAGGTCGGTATCGTCGTCGCGGCCCTGGGCCTCTCGCTGGCGCTCATCAGCCAGGAGGTCTACGCGGTCCTGCTGGCGGCGGTCATCCTGACCACGCTGGTGGCACCGGTCATGCTGCAGTGGGTCATCCCCAAGGCTCCGCGTGACGAGCGCCATAGCGGCGACGAGGCAGGCGCCGCGGCCTAGTCAGCCGCGGCTAGGGAACGCGCTTCAGCAGCTCGTCCAGCTCGCGCTTGTAGTTGCGGCCCATGGTCGTGCGCCCGAGCCACTCGATGTAGCCGTGGTCGTAGCGGTCGACCTGGTTGAGCGTCCAGCCCCGGTAGCGCCCGAACGTCAGTGGCCGGCCCGCCGCCTTGGGTGTCGCCGGTGGTGCACCAGCCTCGCCGTGGGGCCCGCTCTCGGAGGTCATGTTGGCCGCGCCTGCCCTGGTTGGCCGGCCGTCGCCAGCGACCACTCGGGGCTTCGAGGGCGTGCGCAGCCCGAGCCGCTCGTCATACGCTCTTCGCTTAGCTGGGTCGCCGAGGGTGGCGTACGCCTCGTTCAGATCAGCCATGCGCGTGGCAGCCTCCGGCGACGCATCCCGATCGGGGTGGTAGCGCTTGGCGAGGTGGCGATAGACGACCGAGATGAGCTCTCGATCGGCCTGCGGGCGGATCATGAGCACGTCGTAGAACGTACGCTTCATACGGCTCGACGATACCTGACCAGGCACCGGCCACGTGACACGATTGACGCTCTTCGGCGAATCCCGCTACCATCCCCTTTCGCGCCCGGGTGTCTGTCGCGCCGTGTTCGCCTGCGACTCACGCCCCGCGCACGGACCCAGTCACACCATCACGTACCGACCACGCAACGGGAACCCCATGTACGCAGTCATCGAATCAGGCGGCAAGCAGCACCGCGTCGAGCTCGGCTCGGAGATCCAGGTCGATCGCCTGGACGTCCAGCCCGGCGACTCCATCAAGCTCGATCGCGTCTTGTTGGTCGCGGACGGCGACGACGCCGCGATCGGCCAGCCGGTCGTCGACGGTGCCACCGTCTCGGCGGAGGTCGTGGGCCAGGACCGCGGCCAGAAGATCATCGTCTTCAAGTACAAGCCCAAGGCGCGCACGCGTGTCAAGAAGGGCTTCCGCGCGGAGCTGACCACCCTGCGCATCACCGACATCGCATTCGGCGGCAAGAGCGCGGCCAAGGACGCGGAGAAGGCCCAGAAGGCCGAGGCCAGGAAAGCCAAGGCAGCGGAGAAGGCCGAGCAGGCCGCCGCCGCCAAGGCTGCCGAGGAGAAGGCCGCTACCGACAAGGAGCTGGCTGCCAAGCTGGCTGCCGTGGAGGAGAAGCCCAAGCCCGCCAAGAAGAAGTCGACCGCCAAGAAGGCAGCCGCCGAGCCGGAGGTAGAGACCGCCGCCGAGCGGGCCGCGCCCGAGGCCGAGCAGTCCGCGGACGTCGAGGCTGCGCCCGAGGCCGAGGCCGCCAGCGACGCCGCCAGCGAGAAGGACGAGTAACCCCATGGCTCACAAGAAGGCAGGCTCCAGCTCCAAGAACGGCCGCGACAGCGTTGGCCAGCGGCTGGGCGTCAAGGCCGGTGACGGCGAGGTCGTCAGCGCCGGCTCGATCATCGTCCGCCAGCGCGGCATGACCTTCCTCTCCGGTCCCGGCACCGGGTTGGGCAAGGATTACACCGTCTTCGCCACCGTCGACGGACGCGTCCACTTCGAACACGCTCGCAAGGACAAGAAGCGCGTGCGCGTCGAGGCGGAAGCCGCCGCCAGCTGATTCCGAAGGACCCGAACACACGATGAAGCCAGACACCCATCCCAAGTACTTCCAGGCACAGGTGCACTGCGCCTCCTGCGGCACCGAGTTCACCGTCGGTTCCACGATGGAGGAGCTGCGCGTCGACATCTGCTCCAACTGCCACCCGTTCTACACGGGCAAGCAGACGATCGTCGACACCGCCGGACAGGTGGAACGGTTCCAGAAGCGCCTCGAGCGCTCCGCGAAGCTCTAGTCAGCAGCACTAGACCGTGACCCAGTCGCCGGTAGGGCAGGGGACAGCCGCCCCGCTGAGCGGCGACCCCGGCAGCACCCAGAGCAACAAGCGCTTCGCCTATGGCGGGCAGGCCCTCATGGAGGGCATCTACATGCGCGGCAAGGACGCCATCGGCGTTGCCGTGCGTGGGCCCGACGGCCAGATCTTCGCCGGGCAGGAGCCCCTCAACAGCGTCCTGCACCGGCGCCGGTTCGCGCGCGCTCCGCTGTTCCGCGGCGTGGTCGTGCTCTACGAGACCCTTGTCATCGGCACCAAGTGGCTGATGCGCTCGGGCTCGCTGGCCGCCGCCGGCGAGGGTGTCGCATTCGGTGGCGCTGCCATCGCGCTGACGATGCTCTTCACCATCGGCCTGGCGGTGGGTCTGTTCGTGCTGCTGCCGCTGCTCGTAGCGCAGGGCGGCATGACCCTGCTCTTCGGCGAGGTCGAGAGTGGCCTGGGCCTGTTCGTCATCCACATCCTCGAGGGCCTGGTGCGCGTCGCGCTCTTCGTCGGCTACCTCGCGCTCGTCAGCCGCTCGTCGGAGATCGGTCGCGTGTTCCAGTACCACGGTGCGGAGCACATGACCATCCACGCGCTCGAGGCAGACCTGCCCCTGACCGTCGAGAACATCCGCCAGTACCCCACCGCCCACCCGCGTTGCGGTACCGAGTTCCTGGTCATCTTCATCATCGTCAGCATCCTGCTCTTCAGCCTCCTGGCTGGCGTGGAGCTGTGGGTGGCCATCCTTGGTCGCATCCTGCTGGTGCCGGTCATCGCCGCTGTCTCCTATGAGCTGCTCAAGTTCGGCGCCGCCCGCCGCGAGCAGGGCTTCTGGAAGTGGCTCTTCATGCCCGGCATCTGGATCCAGAAGATCACCACCAAGCAGCCGGACGACTCCATGATCGAGATCGCCATCTGCGCCATGCAGGAAGGCCTCGCAGCCAACGGCGAGACCGCTCCCGAAGGCAGCCTCGACCCGGTCCGTGAGCCCATCCCCGATGTGGACGAGCTGGCCAAGGAGATGGAGGCTCGCCTGGAGGCCGAGGAGGCGGCAGAGCCGGCTGCTTCCGAGGGTGAGGACGCGGCCACGACTGCCGACGCCGCTCCCGCCGGGGAGGTCGCGCCCAGCGTCGATCCGACCCCTGCCGACGCGACCCCCTCCGAACACGCGGGCGGCGAAGTCCCGGCCACGCGCCCCGGAGGCGCCACGGAGGGCGCATGAGCCTCGAAGCCCGGCTCGACGAGCTGGAGCACCGGCTCACGGAGATCGAAGCGGAGTGGTCCAAGCCCGAGGTCGCCTCTAACCCTGAGCGCAGCAAGGTGCTCGGCCGTGAACAGGCCCGCATCGGGCCGGTGGTGGAGAACTACCGCGCGCTGAAGGCCGTCAAGGCGGCCCTGGAGTCAGCCAGGCACGAGCTGCAGACGGAGAGCGACCCGGAGCTCAAGGAGCTCGCTCGCGAGCTCATCGCCGAGAACGAGGCCGAGGTCGAACGACTCAACGAGGAGCTGCGGATCCAGCTGCTGCCCCGTGACCCCAATGACGATCGCGACGTGATCATCGAGATCCGCGGCGGCACCGGCGGTGAGGAGGCCGCCATCTTCGCGGCAGATCTGTACCGCATGTACGTGCGCTACGCCGAGCGCCACCGCTGGAAGGCAGAGGCGCTGTCGGCGAGCGAGTCCGGCGTGAAGGGCCTGCGTGAGGTCATCTTCGAGGTCAGCGGTCAGGGCGCCTGGAGTCGGCTCAAGTACGAGGGTGGTGTCCATCGCGTACAGCGCGTGCCCGAGACCGAGTCGAGCGGTCGGATCCACACCTCCACCGCCACCGTGGCAGTGCTGCCCAAGGCCGACGAGGTGGATGTCCAGATCGACGAGGCCAGGGACCTGCGTATCGACGTCAAGCGAGCCTCGGGTCCCGGCGGCCAGTCGGTCAACACCACCGACTCCGCGGTGCGCATCACCCACCTGCCCACCGGGCTCGTGGTCGAGATCCAGGACGAGAAGAGCCAGCACAAGAACAAGGCCAAGGCCATGGCCGTGCTGCGCGCGCGACTGCTCGAGCAGGAACAGCGCAAGGCCCAGGAGGAGGAAGCCGAAGCCCGGCGTTCGATGGTCGGCAGCGGCGAGCGCGCCGAGAAGATCCGCACCTACAACTTCCCCCAGGACCGCATCACCGACCACCGCATCGGTCTCGACGTGCACGGCATGCCGTCGGTGCTCGATGGCGAGCTGGACAAGCTCATCGATGCGCTCATCACCACCGACCAGGCTGAGCGGCTGGCCTCGCTCGAGGCGAGCTCAGCGTCCGCCGGCTAGGCGGGTACGAGGACCGGCTCGGTGGAGATGCGAGCGCAACGGGTCCATGAGCTGCTGGTCGAGGCCTCCGAACGTCTGGAGGCGGCCGGCTCCGAGACCCCCCGCCTCGACGCTGAGGTGCTGCTGGCCTACGTGCTCGGCATCGACCGCAGCGGCCTCATCGCCCATCCCGAGGCCGTGCTCAGCACGGGTCAGCTCGAGACCTTCGATCGCTACCTCGAACGGCGCGAGGCCGGCGAGCCGGTGGCCTACATCCGGGGCATGAAGGAGTTCTACGGCACGGCCATCTCGGTCGATCCGCGCGTGCTCATCCCACGCCCCGAGACCGAAGCCCTCGTCGAGTTGGCGCTGGCACATATCACCGACGAACTCACGGGCGCGTCACGCTCCGACGCCGAGCCATACCTGGTGTGGGACGTGGGCACCGGTTCCGGCGCCATCCCCGTAGCGGTCGCGCTCGAGCTGCGCCAGCGGCGCTATGGCGATGCCGTGCACTACTTCGTCAGCGACATCTCGGGTGACGCTCGCGACATGGCCACCATCAACGTGGTCTCGCACGGGCTGGCCCATCTCTTCATCTTCGCCGAGGGCGACCTGACCGATGTGGCGCCCCTTCCGGCACGACCGGTCGACCTGTTGACGGCCAACCTGCCCTACATCCCCTCGGGCCTGATGCCCGGGCTGCCCGTGGCGGTCAGCTTCGAGCCGGACGGCGCCCTCGACGGCGGGCCTGACGGGCTGGACGTCATCCGACGCCTGCTGCCGCAGCTGCCGGCGGTGCTTGCCCCTGCTGGCGCCGCGTTGCTGGAGATCGGTAGCGACCAGGGTGAGCTGTTGATGGCTGCCGTGGCCGAGGCGCTGCCCGGATGGAGCTGCACGCTCCACGAAGATCTCTCGGGCAGCCCGCGCGTGGCACAGCTGGACCGGCCCGATGCCTGAGGGGCGACCACCGCTGCTGCCGGCAGGCGATCCGGCGGCGCTCAACGAGGCCGCCATGGCCATGGCTGCGGGCGGCATCGTGGGCATCCCCACCGAGACCGTCTACGGCATCGGCGTGGTGCCCCGTCCCGAGGCCCTGGCGGCGCTCATCGCCGCCAAGCAGCGTCCGGAAGAGAAGGGCATCGCCCTGCTCATCGATGGGCTCGACCAGGTGGAGGGCCTCGTCGAGGTGGCGGCGCCGGCCCAGCGTCTGGCTGCTCGCTATTGGCCCGGGGCCTTGACGCTGGTGTTGCCGCTACGGCGTCCGGAGCTGGTGCCCGAGGCCGTCACCGGTGGTCGTGACACGCTCGGGCTGCGCGTCGCGGACCATCCCGTACCGCGTGCCCTGGCCCGAGAACGGGGGGCCATGGCGG
>CAYZDQ010000051.1:0-9007 GCA_964476955.1 uncultured Anaerolineaceae bacterium | reverse complement strand
GTCAGCCAGGATCGCGCGCAGGATCGCCGCGCCCTTGGGGTCGCCGGTACGAGCCATGGCTCCGGCCACTGCGCCGAGTGCGTGCAGCTGGCCGAGCCGATCGCTGCTTCGCGAGAGCTCCAGACTGTGCAGCGCCCAGCGCCGCGCCTCCGCCGGCCGCTCCAGGCCGAGATAGGCGTAACCAAGGCGCGCCGTGACCACGATGAGGCCCCAGCTGTGGTTGAGGTCGTGGAACCCGGCGTACGCGGCCTGCGCGAAGTCCAGCGCTGCCTGTCGGCGACCGAGGCAATAGGCCGTGAGGCTCGCGCGGGAGAGGGAGTAGCCGACACCACCACGATTGCCGGCGGCATCGAAGCTGGCGAACGCCGCGAGATGGCGTTCCAGGGCCGCTTCGTAGCTTCCCGCGGCGTCCTCCAGCAGGCCCAGCTTCGACTGTGCGAAGGCCAGTGCCAGCGGCTCGCCCACCTCGTCGCAGAGTTCGTAGGCCAGTTCGAAGGCCGTGCGCGCGCCATCCTCGTCGTCGAGCATGAGCCGGGCCCAGCCGAGCCAGGTCAGCAGCTCGCCGCGCATCAGTCGGTAGCGGGGAGCGCGCAGCGACGCATCGGCGGCCTCCAGCGGCTCGATCGCCTTCGCGTTCTCGAAGCGGTTGCAGTGATCGATACCGAGCACCATCCGACACATGGCCGCGTCGCCGACCCGTCCGGCGGGCTCGACGACCGCGAGGGTCTCGCTCGCGATACGGTCCGCGGCCTCGTGGTCGTCGACGATGGCGAGAGCGAAGGCGAGGTGTGGGGCGACGACATCTCGTGTCGCGACCGCCTCTGCCGCGTCCAGGGAGGCCGGGCGCACCTCCCGTGCCGCCCGATCGATCGCGCTCCAGATCTCGACCGCGATGGGGTCCACGCTCATGGTCCAGAGGGCCGCCGCCGGTAGCAGCAGCGACTCGACCTGTGCCAGTGGCCAGTGACTCACCGTCCACTCGAGGGCAGTGCGCAGGTTGCCGGTATCGGGCCCCAGCTGTGCGCGGGTCTCGAGTGCGGCCGGTGACTCCAGTCGGCCGGCGATCCCGCTCAGTCGGTTCGCATACACGTGTGCGTGGGCTTCGTGGATCCGTTCCTCGTCGCCTCGATCCTGCAGCTCCGCGGCTGCGTACTGTCGCAGCAGCTCGTGGATCTCGTAGCGTTCGTCCTGGCGATGTCGCAGCAGCGAACGTGAGACCAGCCCCGCGAGCATGCGGGCATCGGTCCCAACCACTTCGTGCGCCGCGGTCCGGTCGAAGCTGCCGATGAAGACGCTCAGGCCCGCGAAGGCCGACCGCTGCGACGCATCGAGGAGGTGCCAGGAGCCATCGAAGGCTGCGCGCAGGCTGCGGTGTCGCTCGGGCACGTTCGCAGCCTCGGACTGCAGCAGGTCGAAGCTCCCGGCCAGCTCGTCGGCCAGCTCGGCTGCGCTGAGCGTGCCCATCCAGGCCGCCGCCAGCTCGATCCCGAGCGGCATCCCGTCAAGCAGATCACAGATACGTCGGATGTGAGGCCAGTCATCGTCCACCACGACCAGGCCCGGCGCAGCCTGCCGGGCTCGCTCGAGGAACAGGTGGATGGCGGGATCGGTCGCCTCCGCGCCGGAGCTCGACTCGGGCCCCGACCGCAGCCCACCTACGTCCACGGCCCACTCACCATCGAGCCCGAGGCGTCGCCGGGATGTCACCAGCAGCTTGGTGGTGGGTGACTCACCGGCGATGAAGGCGAGGAGCTCGTCGACGCCGCGCACGTGCTCGACGTTGTCCACCACGAGCAGGCGAGGCCGCACGTTGAGGAAGTCCACCAACTGCTCTCGCAGGTTGCGCCCGAACCCGTGTGCCGCGTCCGTGACGAAACCCAGCGCCGCACCGATGAGGGTGGCCAGCCCATCTGCATCCTCGGCGGTGATGGCCGAAGCGAAGGCCACCTGGTCCCCGTGAGCGGACCAACGGCGGCGGGCGGTCTCGCTGGCCAGTCGCGTCTTGCCCGCCCCACCAGGACCGACCAGCGTGATGAGGTGCGCCTCGGGGTCATCGATGCGCTCGTCGAGCCGAGCCAGCTCCGCCTCTCGGCCGATGAACGTGGTCAGCCAGGAGGGCAGCCTGGGCTCGCCCGCGTCCTCTACGCGCAGGGGCGGGAACTCGGTGCGCAGGCCTGCGGCTCGAACGCCGTAGAGGCGCTCAGGCTGGTCGATGCCGGCAAGCCGATGGGGACCCAGGTCGACCGTGTCCACATCGACGAGCGCGTGCGTGGCAGCCGAGAGCAGGACCTGACCGCCGTGACCGGCTTCAGCGATGCGGGAGCCGCGATGGACGTCGAGCCCGACATAGCCTTCGTCGGTCAGCTCGGGTTCCCCGGTGTGGATACCCATCCGCACCTTGACCGGGCCGTCCGCGAGCGCGAGCTGAGCCGCGACGGCTGCCGCCACCGCCCCGGACGGCCGGGGAAACGCGAGCAGGAAGGCATCGCCCTGGGTGTCCACCTCGACGCCGCCGTGGCCCCCCGCGGCCTCGCGGATGAGGCGTCGGTGCTGCGCGAGGACATCGACATAGGCGCTACGCAGCTCGGACAGCAGGCGCGTCGAGCCCTCGATATCGGTGAATAGCAGGGTGACGACGCCGGTGGGGAGGTCCGGGCGCATGGTCGGGTGCCTCTAGCGGGGTTTGCTGCGCTTCCTCACGCGTGCCAGCGCCCCTTCCCAGCCGGCGTCGATGGGTACGCCCGGCTCGTCGAGGTCGATGACGACAGGGGCGTGGTCTGAGGGTGTCGGTGGACCCTTGCGGGCTTGGCGGTCGATCTCGGCCCAGACGACTCGGTCCGCCACCGAACGCGTGCCGTAGAGCAGGTCGATGCGCATGCCCATGTTCTTGTGGAACATGCCCGCGCGATAGTCGTACCAGCTGAAGCGGTCCGTCGCGGGCTGGTGCACACGGTAGGTGTCGACGAGGCCCCACGCGCGCAGGTCGGCGAGCTTCTGTCGCTCGGGCTCCGACACGTGGGTAGCGCCGTGGGCGGCTGCGGCATCCCAGACGTCGTCGTCGCTGGGCGTCACGTTGAGGTCGCCGCCGAGCAGGACGGCATCGGTCGGCTGGACGGTCTCGTCGAGCCAGGTGCGAAGGCGGTCGAACCAACGGAGCTTGCCCGTATACCAGGGCGAGTCCAGCTCACGGCCGTTGGGCGCATAGAGGCTGACCACGCGGATGCCGCCGCAGACGGCGCTGACCATGCGTGCCTCGGTCAGCGGGTCGAAGTCATCGGCGCTCGGTGCATCCTTGGTCGAGCGGCTTTGCCGTACCGGGCCGTCGCCGAAGTTCGTGATCGCGCCCTCGATGCCGACCTTGCTGGCGATGGCCACGCCGTTCCAGCGGCCCTCACCGTGATGGAGCAGCTCGTAGCCGGCCATGCGGAAGGGCATCTCCGGCACGTCGTCATCGGAGAGCTTGGTCTCCTGTATCAGCAGCACGTCTGGCTGGGCACGCTCGAGCCAGATCTCGACGGCCTCGAGCCGGGCCCTGAGCGAGTTGACGTTCCAGGTGGCGATTCGCATCGAAGGGGAGGGTAGCCGGTCCGCGCTGGCCATGAGTGTCGCCTACGCGACCCGCCCGAGCACGTCACGGTGGAAGTCCTGCGAGACCTCGAGATCGCGGCAGATCACGTGGATCTCCCCGAAGGTGACTCCGTGGACGGACGAAGGCCCGGCGCTCGACGCCGGGCCCCGTACTTGTCTGTCTGGATGGTCTGCGAGACGATCAGCTGCAGCCGCTGGTAGCGCCGCAGTTGAGGCACTTGTAGCAGCTGCCGTTGCGCACCATGATGCTGCCGCAGTCCATGCACGACGGCGAGTCCGCACTGACCGAGAAAGCGATGCGCTGACCGGCACCGAGCGAGGCCCTGACCTGACCGCTGCTACTGCCGTTGCTCTTGTCCGCCGCGGTGCTCGCGGCGGCATCGACCCCCAGGGCGAGCGGCCGGGCCCCACCCGCACCGTCGGAGGAGGTCGAAGGAGCGGGCAGGGACTCGGCCGGGGTAGAGTCAGCCGGGTCATCAGCCGGGGCGAACGCGCCCAGCTGCGGGGATGGTTCAGCCGGTGCCTCTGCGACGACCTCGCCGCCGATGATGCCAAGGGCGTCGCGATCGTCCTTCGAGAGGAACCGGGATCCCATCCAGCGGAAGATGTAGTCGACGATCGACTTGGCGATCGGGACCTCGGGGTTGCCGGTGAAGCCGGACGGCTCGAAGCGCACGTGCGTGAACTTGCTCACCAGGTCTCGCAGCGGCACCCCGTACTGGAGCGCCAGGGAGGCCATCGTGGCCAGCGTGTCCATGAGGCCGCTGACGGTGGAGCCCTCCTTGGCCATCTTCAGGAAGATCTCACCGGGCTGGCCGTCGGGATAGAGCCCCACGGTGATGTAGCCCTCGTGTCCGGCGACCTGGTACTTGTGCGTGATCGCTCGACGCTCGTCCGGCAGGCGGCGACGGTATGGCTTGGGCTCCCCAGTGAGCTCGAGCCCCGTCGCCGCATCTGCCGTGGGAGAAGTCGCTTCCTTGTCGTCATCCTTCTTGCCCGTGGAGAGCGGTTGGCTGCGCTTGGAGCCGTCGCGATAGATGGCGATGGCCTTGAGTCCTAGCTTCCAGCCCTGCAGGTAGACATCCTCGATGTCCGCCGCGGTGGCACTCTCGGGCATGTTCACGGTCTTGCTGATGGCGCCCGACAGGAACGGCTGGGTGGCGCTCATCATGCGCAGGTGGCCCATGTGGCCGATGGAGCGCTCGCCGTTCACTGGCTTGAAGGCACAGTCGAACACCGACAGGTGTTCCGGCTTGAGGCCGGCGGCACCCTCGATGGTCTCGAACTCGTCGATGTACTCGACGATGGACTCGACCTCCTTGGCCGAGTAGCCGAGGCGCTTGAGCGCCAGCGGCACGGTCTGGTTGACGATCTTGAGGAAGCCCTCGCCGACCAACTTCTTGTACTTGATGAGCGCGATGTCCGGCTCGATGCCGGTGGTGTCGCAGTCCATCATGAAAGCGATGGTGCCGGTGGGCGCGAGCACGCTCACCTGGCCGTTGCGGTAGCCGTGCTTCTCTCCGAGCGCAAGCGTCTCATCCCAGACCCCGCGCGCTTCCTCGACCAGCCCGGCCGGGGCGAGGCTTTCCTCGAGGGCATAGGCGGCGTCACGATGCTTGCCCATGACCCGCAGGAACGGGCCTTCGTTGACCGCGTAGTCGTTGAAGGCACCGCCGTGGTCACGGGCGATGACCGCCGACTGGCGGTAGGCCTCGCCGGTCATCAGCGCGGTGATGGTGCCGGCGAAGGCGCGACCCTCATCCGAGTCGTACGCCAGTCCACGGCTCATCAGCAACGCGCCGAGGTTGGCGTAGCCCAGGCCCAGTGGACGGAAGCGGTGCGAGTTCTCTTCGATCTGGGGCGTGGGGTAGGAGGCGTTGTCGACGAGGATCTCCTGCGCCGTGATGGTCAGGCGCGCGGCGAACCGGAACGCCTCAGCGTCGAATTCGCCATCGGCATCGACGAACTTCATCAGGTTCAGCGAGGCCAGGTTGCAGGAGGTGTCGTTGATGAACGAGAACTCGGAGCAGGGGTTGGTGGCGTGCTGGCGATCGGTGTTGGCCACCGGGTTCCAGTCGTTGATGGTGGTGTCGTACTGGATGCCCGGGTCGCCACAGATCCAGGCGGCCTCCGCCATGTGGCGGAAGATGGTCCGGGCCTGGTGCGTGTCGGCGGCCTCACCGGTGGTGACCTCGTAGGTCGTCCAGTCATCGTCCTGCTCGACTGCGTTCATGAACTGGTCGGATGCGCGCACGCTGTGATTCGCGTTCTGGAAGAAGACCGAGCCGTAGGCCTCGCCCGTGAAGGAGGGATCGTAGCCGGCCTCGATGAGTGCCCAGGCCTTGCGCTCCTCGCTGGCCTTGGAATCGACGAAGTCGAGGATGTCGGGATGGCCGGAGTTGAGGATGACCATCTTGGCCGCACGGCGGGTCTTGCCGCCGGACTTGACCACGCCGGCGAAGGCGTCGAAGCCCTTCATGAAGCTGACCGGACCCGAGGCCACGCCACCGCCCGACATCTTCTCGTTGGAACCGCGGATGGGGGAGAGGTTCACGCCCGCGCCGGAGCCGTACTTGAAGAGCATGGCTTCGGTCTTGGCCAGGTCCATGATCGACGACATCGAGTCGGTGACCGAGTTGATGAAGCAGGCCGAGCACTGGGGCTTGGCCTCCACGCCCACGTTGAACCAGACCGGGCTGTTGAAGGCCATCTTCTGGTGCAGCAGCAGGTGCGTGAGCTCCGCCTTGAAGGTGGCCAGGTCCTCGTCGCTGGCGAAGTACCGCTGTGTGGCGGCCCAGCTGGTGATGGTATTGACCACGCGGTCGATGAGCTGCTTGACGCTGCGCTCCCGGCTGGGCGTGCCGATGTGCCCGCGGAAGTACTTGCTGACGACGACGTTGGTGGCCAGCTGGCTCCAGAACTCGGGAACCTCTACGTCCTTCTGCTCGAAGACGGACTTGCCCGATTCGTTGGCGATGCTGGCGTCGCGCAGCTCCCAGTTGACCTCATCGTAGGGATGCACGCCGGGGGTGGTCCAGCGACGCTCGAAGGTCAGGCCGGTGGCTCCGGCGCCGGTGAAGCGGTAGGCCTCATCCATCGACGACTTGGTCGCGGAGCGCGCCTTGCGCCCGTTGCGTGAGCCGGATCGTGCTGTCGCCTCCTTGCCGGGGGTGCTGTTGCGGACCTTGGCGACAGCCTCAGCCATGACCTCTCCTCTCGAACGTGTCACGCCGGCGACGACACCAGCGTGTTCAAAATGCTTCAAGACCGGCCGCTGCGGCGGCTCCGAGCACCGTCGCCGGTCGGCCGACTCATGATGGGCGTCGGCCGCTGCGCCCCTCCCTGGGGTCACTCCGGGAGGGCACTCCCCGAGACCGGCGGCGGCTGGGGGATTGTGGACCCGGGCGGTGTCCGCTGTCAAGCCCGAAACCACTACATGTTGGGGTGTCACCCTGTGCCGATACACAACATGTTGCGGTACGGTCACTGATCGAGCCGATACTGTGGATGGACTGTGCACAGGCTTCGTGGACAGGCTGCGGACTGGAAGGCCAGTCTAGAACAGCCGTTCGGTATTGTCCATGGAGAAGTGGCCGAGGCGCTCGTGATGGGCGCGCGGTATGCCATCCTGACGACCATGAGTGATTCCGGCGCGACGGTCGTCGTCGCAGGCTCCATCAACGTCGACCTGATCGTAGGCGTGCCCACCTTGCCCCAGGCTGGAGAGACCGTGCTGGGTGAGCGTTTCGTCCAGCAGAACGGGGGCAAGAGCGCCAACCAGGCGGTGGCCGCCGCGCGTGTGGGAGCGGCCGTGACCATGCTCGGTGCCGTGGGTGAAGACGAGCTCGGACGCAGCGCGCTGGCGGGGTTGCAGGCAGCGGGCGTCGACATCAACGCCTGCCGCACCGTGGGAGACACGCACACGGGCCTCGCACTGATCGTCGTGGACGAAGCCGGTGAGAACCAGATCGCCGTGGCCTCCGGTGCCAATGCGCGCCTGGATGCGTCGATGATCGAAGCCCAGACGGCCTCGCTGCGGCCGCCGGCACAGGCGGTCTGCCTGCTCGGTTTCGAGGTGCCCGACGAGGCCGTCGTGGCCGTTGCGCGCTGGGCCGCCGGGCGACAGTTGCGCATCATCGTCAACCCGGCGCCGGCCCGTGTGCTCCTCGACGAGCTCCTCGACCTGGGTCCGATCCTGACGCCCAACGAGTCCGAGGCCGTGGCGCTGTCCGGTCAGCCGGACGCGAGGACGGCGGCCCGAGTGCTCTCGGAACGGACCGGCGCTCCGGTCATCATCACGCTCGGAGCCGAAGGGGCCCTGCTCCACCAGGACGGCGCGGTCGAGCACCTGCCGGCCACGCCCGTCGAGCCGGTGGACACGACCGGTGCCGGGGACGCGCTCAACGGCATCCTCGCCGCGGAGCTGGCCCGGGGAGCGGAGCTGCGCGAGGCCCTGCGTTGGGCCATGGTCGGTGCCGCGCTCAAGACCACGCAGGCAGGCGCCCAGGCCGGCTTGCCCGATCGCGAGGCTATCGCCGCGCGAGTGAGCTAGGCGTAGGGGTCGGTCGGAGGCTGCCGTCGGCGTCTCTACACCCGGAGCGTGCCGCGGCGCCGCCCGTCGGCCAGGCCCTGGACCACGGCCGAGGCCACGAGCGCGGTCGTGCTCCCCAGGGCCACCAGCACCAGCACGACCCCGCCGATCATGAATGGCTCGGCGTCCAGCGCAGAGCCGAGCACCAGCGTGCCGATGCCGGCGTCTGCCAGCACCAGCCGGGCTCCGCCGCCACGACCCAGCAGGATGCGCTGATGGCCGTGCGCATGCGGCCCGCCGGGTCCCACCGAGGGCACGAGGTGGGTGGCCGAGGCCAGCACGGCCAGGCCCATCCAGCCGACCACGAACGGCGGCACCAGTATGTCGCTGGTGGCGTTGGCCGGATCAGTGCCGCCGACCAGCACGCGTCCGGCGGCGATGACCATGCCCAGGCCGAACCAGCCGATGGCCGAGACGAGCCCGCCCATGGCGAAGACGTGCCAGCCCCGGTCGCCGGTCCAGCGCGCGCGGGTGCCCCAGACCTGCCCGGCGTAGAAGGCCAGGGCGGCCGTGCCGGCCAGGGAGATCCCGGCCCCGAGACGGGCCAGGAGGTCGGAGCGCATTCCGAAGCCGACCGCTACGAGGGCGGCGCCGAGTCCCAGTCCGATGACCGTGACGTAGGCGGACCTCGTGCCCTTGATGCGCGCTCCGATGACGGTGGGGAAGAGGTGCAGCAGCGTGGTGGCGATGACCAACGACACGAAGCCGACCATGTTGAGCCAGGCATGGGCCGGTTTGAGCCATGCCCAGGAGGCCGCGACCTGCTCGACCCCGAGCAGCATGGCCGTCGCCAGCACGGCTCCCAGGGCTACGAATACGAGAGCGCTG
>CAYZDQ010000050.1:0-9107 GCA_964476955.1 uncultured Anaerolineaceae bacterium | reverse complement strand
CGAGTGAGGCCACACGCACCCTGGAGGTGTCCGTGCTCGACGAGCGAGACCGGACCCTGCGAGACGCCAGCGCGGGCGGCCACGTCAGCCCGGCGTCAGCGGCGACGGATGCGCACGGCGCGGAAGCTGGCCGCGCGCGGGTCGTCCATGCCGAAGAGCCTGCCCGAAGCCGCTTGTCGGCCACTTCGTCCCGACTGCGATTGCGTGATGATGGAGGCATGACCCGGTTCGACACCAAGCTCGCCCACCTCGGGCGCTCCTCCGCCCACGACGCACGCACCGTCAACCCGCCGGTGGCGCGCGCTTCGACGATCCTCTACGAATCGCTCGAGCAGCTGCGCGAAGCGCGAGACGACGTCCCCTTCGAGACCCCGCGCTACGGCATCTACGGCACCAGCACGACGTTCGAGCTGCAGACGGCCATGGCCGAGCTCTGCGACACGGAATCCTGCATCGCCACCGGCAGCGGTCTCACGGCCATCGCGGCCACGATGTCCGCCCATGCCCCGCCCGGCAGTCGGGTGCTGGTCCAGGGTGACGTTTACTGGCCGGCCCGTGCCTTCGCCGAGAAGGAACTGGCGAGCACCTGTGACCTGCGCTTCTTCGACACGGTCGAGGAGCTCGCTGCACTCGCCAACGAGGACACCAGTCTCGTCTTCATGGAGGTCCCCACCTCCGGCACGATGCGCATGATCGACGTAGGCGAGGTGGTAGCGATCGCACGCCGCGTCGGTGCCCCTGTCGCCTGCGACTCGACCTGGGGCACGCCCCGCTTCTTCGATGCCCATGCCCTCGGCATCGACATCTCCATCCATGCCGGCACCAAGTACATCGGCGGGCACAGCGACGTGATGCTGGGCCTGACGACCGGCACCTACGAGGCGCTGGGACCCACGCGCGAGTGGTGTGTGCGCTACGGATCCACGGCGGCGCCCGACGTCTGCTGGCTCGGATTGCGCGGCCTGCGCACGCTCAGCGTCCGGCTCGAACGCCACCAGGCCACCGCGCTGGAGGTGGCGACCTGGCTGGGGGGTCGACCGCAGGTGGAACGGGTGCTCTACCCGGCTCTCCCTTCCGATCCCGACCACACCCTCTGGCAGCAGCAGTTCAGCGGCGCTCCCGGCCTCTTCTCCATCGAGCTCGAATCCTGCGATGAGGCGGCCTATGCCCGCTTCATCGAGTCGCTGCAGCTCTTCGGCCTCGGCGCCAGCTGGGGTGGCTTCGAGAGCCTCGTGCTGCCGGCGATCGCGCAGGCGCGCCGCGGACTCCACCCGCAGCCCGACGACGGCCGCCTGGTGCGGCTACACATCGGCCTGGAGGATCCTGCCGACCTCATGCAGGACCTGGCCCAGGCACTGGACCGACTCTGACCCTGCCACCACCCGTCCGCGGACCCGAGGTCAGAGCAGCGCCGTCTTGACGCAGAACCCCGCGTAGTGGCTGGCGATTGCAGCGTTGCTCGCACCCGACGCAGCCAGGGCTGCCGCACCCCAACCGTAGCCCTCGGAGCCAGCCAAGCCAGCGACCGCGACGCTGAGGACGGCAGCGAAGGCGGCTGCGGTCCCCAGCAGGCACTTCTGGGCCAGCTCCTTCATGAGCGTCTGTCGCGCCAGCTGGCCAGGAGTCAGTGTGGCCGCGTACCCGATGCTGTTGGAACCGCGCCCATCATCGAGCCGATCGACGGTCCGTCCGCTCACGGGGTCGACCAGCCACCACCCCAGACGCTCCTCCGGACCGAGCGTGACCGCCTGCTCGGGCGCGACGGCGACCCAGCCATCCCGCAGATCGGCAGCCAAGAGCGCATTCGCACGGGCCGGATAGCCCAGTTGCTCGGCATCAGCGACCTGCCGCAGGACGGTGAAGTCCACGCCCTCCTCGAGGGCAGCCCGGAACACGGCACCGACCGAGGCGGGGTTGGTGTCCTCAGGCCCCGTGACCCCGGGTGCCTCTCCGCCGAGGGCGCGCTCGACGACGTGGTCGAGCACACCCGCGACGGCAGCCGGCGACATGGTCGCATGCTGCGAGTCGACCGGCAGCGTGCCTCGGCTCCGATGCAGGATGTCCAGGCCGGCTTCGACGAGCACCTGCCCATCGAGGGTTGGACGCGAGCCAACGGTGTAGGCCGCGACATTGGGCGCGTCGACGAACGAGCGTACGCCGAGCGGGACGCCGAAGGTGACGTCGCCGGTGTCGCGCAGCAGCTGCAGCGCCTGCGCATAGATTGCCGATGCCTCGACCGTCTCATCGGTGGCCCGCAGCGCGGGCGCATCCGCGCTGGGCAGGCCCACATCGACCGCGAGCCACATCGACGTCAGCGCCGGCAGCATCTCGCGGGCACCCTCCTGCGTCTCGAGCTGCAGCGGCTGTTGCAGCGTCTCGGCGTCCAGGTCGCCCTCAGTTCGTGCCTCCGCACCGAAGCGATCGAAGACGACTCGTCGCTCGGTCACCGGCTCCCGGTCAGGTGAGGCCACCGTGACCTCCAGCCACTCAGCGCTCGTCTCGTCGGTGGAGCCGGCGGCGTCGAAGAGCGAACCTTCGCCGAGCAGGTCGTCGTCTTCGAGCGCACCCGGGCGTCCGAACCGGATCGGACGTCCAGCGAACGCCTCCTGGCCCAGGACCAGCGTGGGGACATAGCTGGTGATTCCGGCCATGGGGGTGACTGCCTCCGCCAGCTCCTGGATCCCGCCGGGACTGGTGTTGAAGAACGCGATGGGCAGACCGGCAAGCTCATCGGCGTAGGCCCACACCCGCAGCAGGTCGGCTTCCTCGACCCCGGCCTCCGTCAGGGACTCACCGCGGATCGCCAGCTCGACTCGGTGGCGCAGGTCATCCGGCAACGTGTCGTGTGTCTCCACCAGCTGGGGCGGACCCGGTGCCGTGCCCGAGACCGTGCGCGAAGGATCGAGGTCGAGCCAATCGGCACCCTGGGCGACTTGCAGCCAAAGATGCTGATCGCGCTCGCGGATGGGCAGCTCGCTGAACGTCATGGGCAGGCTCAAGCCGGCGCGTTCAAGCGCCGAACCGAGGAGCGTGACCGTTTCCTGCAGCTCCTCGGCCACCCACGCTTCGACGGCTGCTCCGTTCGCGGACACCTCTGCTGTCACGGCGGCCTCGCCACCGCCGGCCGGACCCTGCACGCCCTGCGGGAGGGTGCCCTGCAGCGCTGTGGCGATCTGCCCCGACGCGGCTGAGGCATCGATGGTCGCGCCGGCCTGCAGCGCGCTCGCGCTGGCATCGTCCAGTCGGCCCACGGCGTAGCGATAGGGAATCAGAGACGCGTCAAGGAGCGCCGCGAGGAGCGCTGCTTGGTCGACCGAGTTGCCCGCGCGCGCGGCCAACGTGCCCTGCGGACCACGCAGTGCTCCGGCGTAGGGCTCGTAGCGGACGGCATCGGCCACGAATTCGGAGATGGCGGTCAGGTCGTATCCCAGCTCAGCGGCGAGATCGGCGATGCGATCGTCCGTCGTAGCCTGGCCCGGGCCAAGATCGACGCGCAGCGGGCCGGGCACATATCGCCAGGACAGTGCCGCCAGGCCGGTGGCCAGCCCCGAGGTTGCCGCAGCCTTCAGCAGCGTCCGGCGATGGATCGGGCGTCCGAGCCGGACGGAAGTGGTTCGATGGTCATCGTGTCGATGCATCACGGACCTCGTTGGGGAGTCGGTCGGATCGAACGGCGGTCACGATAGCACCGCCACCGCATGGCGCAAGTGGGCGAGGGGGTGGATTCCATGGCGCCAGAGCGCTAGGCTACGGCGCGCCACTGGTCAGCGAATCGGGTACCTCCATGAGCGCGAACTGATGCCTCCCCTGTCAGCCCAGCGGTCGCGACGACACGCCTGCCTCCCGGCCGTACTCAGCCTCTGCCTGGTCGTGATCGCGGGCTTGGGAGCGCCTGCAATGCCAGCGCGGGCACAGTCGGACTGCCTCGCC
Organism: uncultured Anaerolineaceae bacterium; assembly: GCA_964476955.1. Classification (GTDB taxonomy): domain Bacteria; phylum Chloroflexota; class Limnocylindria; order Limnocylindrales; family CSP1-4; genus JAFMJV01. The sequence goes on along the minus strand of CAYZDQ010000050.1, from coordinate 5,177 downwards.
GAATCGGAGCCCAACGACAGCGCAGCGCTGGCACAGCCGATGATGGCCACGTGCCTGCTGGGCACGCTGCCTCCCGGAGACCAGGATCTCGCCATCGTGGAGGTCGCGGAAGGCGCTCCGACGCGCTGGGATCTCAGCCTCGACGGTGTTCCCGGGACGGCCACGCTGGTGCAGCTCTTCACGGTCACCTCGGAGCCAGGTGCGGCCGAGCCCACGGTGGACCGAATCCCGCTCTTCGAGCTCAGCACGACGCCCACTTCCCCGCCCGCGGTGAACGCGACCGGGGTGCTCCTGCCAGCCGGCTCCTATCTGCTGGGCATCGCACGCAGTGGCCTCCTTGAAGGTGGAGAGCCTGAGACTGAGGACTACCGATTGCGCATCGAGGCGGGCGCACCCCTGCCACCGAGTGCGGACAAGGAACCGAACGACGAGCCCGCGTCAGCCCAGGTGCGCACTGATGCCTTCGAGGCCAGCGGCGACCGCGAGGGGACGAGCAGCGACCACGTTGCCTGGGAGATCACCGAACCGGATCAGCACTGGGACGTGAGCTTGCAGGTGCCGCTCGGTGAGCGGGCCATGCTCGATCTGCTGGACGCCGATGGACGGGCGCTCGCAGCAGCGAGCGACGACTCGCAGGTGACCATCTACGACCTTGCTCTCGAGCCCGGTCGTTACGCCCTGAGGGTGCGTGAGATGCGCGACGGACCGAGCCCGTATGTCCTGGGCACCTGGCCGAGCGCGACCGTGGCCGATCCCGAACCCAACGACGAGACGGTCGACGCGACCCCGATCGCAGACGCCCAGCCGGTGCAGGGCCGCCTCGCCACCGACGGCGACCGGGACCGCTTCACGCTGGATGTGACGGACGACGAACCGCTCCTGCGCGACCTGCGGCTGCTCTGGCGTTCTGATGCCGAACGATCTCTGTGTCTGCTTGGCGACGATGACGAACGGGTCGTGTGTCGGCGAGCCGCCGGCGGCATCAACCTCTCAGGGCTGTTGCTCGAGCCGGGCACGCATGTCTTCGAGGTCAGCGGGGCAGCGGATCCGACCGACGGGTACGTCATGCGCGTGGACGTCACGGGGGCCACGGCGGCCGACTTCGAGACGGAGCCGAACGACGAGCTGTCCCGCCCGAACGCGGTCGACCCGACGCTGGGCATGCGCGGCCGTGGTGGTGACCGTGATGTCGATGTCTTCCGCCTGCGGACGAGTGAGGCGCCGCAGGTCTGGGATGTAGAGGTGAGCGGCTCGGCCATCAGGGAACTCGAGTTGCTGCGGCGGTCCGGGCGCGTGCTGGCCCGGGGTGAGGTCGCAGTGGACGGCTCGTCGGCCCGGCTCGCCGATCTGCACCTGATCCCCGGCGATCACTGGCTGCGGGTGCGCTCGGAAGGGCCGGACTACTCCCTCACGACGACACCCCTGGGGCCGCCCGACCCCGACAGTGAGCGGGAACCCAACGACGACGTCGCTCAGGCCGATCGCTACCGCGTCGGCGAACGCGCAGTCGGACGACTGCCGACCACTGACGATCGAGACTTCTATCGGTTCACCACGGCCGCACCGCAACGTGTCCGCCTGGACCTGCGAGTGCCCGACGACGCGATCGCCCGGGCCCGGCTATGGGCAAGCGATGTCGTCGTCGCTGAGCTCGAGGGCCAGGGGCCCGGCCAATCGCTGTCGTGGGACCTCTGGCTGGAAGCCGGCGACCACTACCTCGAGCTCGCCCCCACGACCGCGGGCGAGGGCTTCTATGAGCTCACCAGCGAGCGCCTCGACCCCTACGCAGCTGTCGTGGATCGAGAGCCGAATGACTCGCAAGCGTGGGCCAGGACGGTACCGCTGAGCCTGACCTGGGCGGGCGATGCCGGCGACGACCAGGACAAGGACTGGTACGCGCTACCGACCACGGTCGAAAGCGAGTCCTTGCGGCCGGCGAGGTCACGAGCGTGCGCGCACAGGAGCGCGTGCCAGGTGTGGCACGGGACGAGCCCATCTCACTCGATCGAGGTGATGACGGAAGTTTCACCTCGACATCACCATTGATGCCCGGCGGCCAGGTGCTGCTGGTGATCGAGAGCTCCGGCCCGTACGACGTGACGTTGGAGGGAGGCGGATGGCAACCGCGGCCCGCTGCGGAGCCAGCGCGGCTGGCGCTCGACTGGTCGACATCGATCGACACCGTGGCCGCCTACTGGCCGCAAGCACAACTCGTCGATGCGTCGGTCGAGCTGGCCAACACCGGCAACGACCCGCTCGAGGTCGACCTCCAGGCATCCACCAGTCATCAGCGCTGGTCCGTGGCCACACCTGAGGGGCCGACCGCCGTGCCCCCTGGCGAGACGGTGTCGGTCGCTGTCCCGATCCTCGTCGAGCCCGACGCTTGGGGTACCGAGCCGGTCCTGGTCGCGGTCCGCGCCACTACCGTCGAGGGCGACTTCGCGAGTGCGTCGACCCTCCTCTCTCCGTCGCCGGACGCGCCCGCGGTGGAACCACGCCCGGGGTCGAGCTTGCCCGACGCGCTGTGGGGCGGGCTCAACGTCGCGGCGGTCGTCCACGGCGGAGAGCCGGGCGGGACCCTGGATGAGGATCGGGAACGCCGACTCTTCGACGGTGCCACACCGGAGGGGCCGACGGGGCAGGCTGATCAGCAGTATGGCAACGGCTTCAGCGTCTTCGTCAGCGACCACGTGGATGGACTGCCGCTGGAGCTGACCGTCGATCTGGCCGGGGATACGCCCGTTCCGGTAGTCGGCACGATCATCAACCCGCAGTCGTCCCAAGGCGCGCTCAGCGAGATCCCACGGGACTTCGAGCTACTGCTCTCCTCTGATGGGGTCGACTGGCAGTCGGCCTACCGAGGCACGCTCTCGCCACTGCGTGTCGATCAGGCATTCGTGCTTGAGACCCCGGTAGCGGCAACCCACGCGACGCTCCGCATCTGGTCCAAATACGTGGACCAGGGTGCCTACCTTTCACTCGGCGAGTGGAAGGTCGTGGCGGAACCAGGATTCGATCTCGCCACCGAGCCGCGCGACATCGCCGACCCGGCCCTGGGCGGCCACGTCGTTCACTACGAACCGTTCGACTCTGACCCGGACATCCCGCTGCGGCTGTTGGACGCAGACATGGAGCGCGACAACGTCGACATAGCGGCGGAGCTCTATGCGAGCGTCACCATCGCCTTCGCGGACGATCGTGCCGCGCTGGTCGACGAGATCGGCTGGACGGACCCACGGCCGACCGTCGCCGAGGAGCGGCTCACCTTCGTCGACGTCCATGCCAGCCTCCAGACCCCGGGTGGGCCCTGGCGATTCCTGGGCACGTGGGACCTGGAGCGAAGCCCTACCGGGGCGGTCGCGCCGTTCGAGCTGGAGGAGCCCGTTTGGGCGCGCTACCTGCGGCTGCGCGGCCGCATCCCGCCGGGACCCGACACCCTCGAGCTGCCAGCCAGGATCACGGTCCATGAGCGACCGACCGACGAGGACTACCGCTCGATCGTCGGCGAGTGGGGCTATCGCTCGTCGCGTGGCCCCTACGAGGCCCTGGCGCCGGATGCGTCGCGCCCGGCTGGCTTCGCCGAAGACGCGTCCGATACCCTCGCTGACGCAGCGTCCATCTCGGCCGGCACCACCATCTCGGGCCACGTAGAGATCGACGCCGACCTCGACTGGTACAGAGTTGAGGTCCCCGATGGCGACGACACGCTCGAGCTCATCGTGGACGGGCGCCCGTTCGTGGGCACGGCCGTGACCCTCGTCGGGGACGACGGCATGCCGATCGAGCTGCCCTTCCGGGTCGCTGGCGATGGTTCGATCCGCTACCAGGTCTCGGTCGAACCGGGGGTCTATGGGGTGAAGATCGAGCAGCCGCCGTTCTCGGTGGCCTTCGCCTTCGACACCAGTCCCAGCATCACGCCGTACCTGGACCAGGTCGTCGCTGGCATCCGCTCGTTCCTCGCCGATGTGCGCCCGGGTCGGGAGGCGGCCACACTACTGCCTTTCGACGAGCCGCCGCTCCTCGAGGGCTGGTCCGACGATCCCTATGCCCTGCAGGATGCCTTCGAGAACCACCTCGCCGCGGAACGCGGATCCAGCAGTGCCGAGTCGGCCCTCATCAGCGCCTCCTCGCTGTTGGCTGAGCGCGAGGGTGCGCGAGCCATCCTCTTGGTCACCGACGGTGAGACCTCCTCGTACGAGCGCACACCCCAGCTGTGGGACACGCTGGCGAGGGTCCGCCCCATCATCTTCAGCGTGCACGTCGGCGGCCTGATCGAGCCCATCCGTTCCCGACAACGGATGCAGGACTGGGCCTTCAGCGGCGGGGGCCACTACAACTACCCGACGACCGCCGGCGAGATGGAGCAGGCCTTCGAACGCATGGCCACCTGGCTGCGCCGACCGGCCGCCTACTCGATCCGCTTCGAGACCCGGAACACCGAGCCGGCCCGCCTGGCGCTGATCAGCCCCACCGAGGGTGGTTCTGTGGGTGCGCTTCCGGTGGCGCCGGGTGTGGGCGTGGAGGTCATCCTCGACACCAGCGGCTCGATGCGCAAGAAGCTCGGTGGCAAGCAGCGGATCCAGGTGGCCAAGGCCGCGCTTCGCAAGCTGCTGACCGAGACACTCGCCGAAGGCACGCCGCTGGCGATCCGCACGTTCGGTGCACCGGGCAAGGGCCGCGAGGCCAACTGCGGAACCTCGCTGACGATGCCGCTCGAGCCACTTCGACGCAAGGCGGCCCTCAAACGCGTGCAGAAGCTGAAGACGGGCAAGAAGACGGGCACACCCATAGCGGCCGCGCTCGACGCAGTGGTCGCCGACCTCGCCGAGGTCAAGGGCCTGCGAAACGTCGTGCTCATCTCCGACGGTGCCGCCACCTGTGGGGGCGACCCGCTCGAGTCGATAGAGGCGCTACGCTCAGCCGGCATCGAGGTGAAGGTCGACGTGGTCGGGTTCGCGCTTGATGACGACGCTCTGCGGGCGAGCATGGCGGGGTGGGCCACGGCCGGCGGCGGAGCCTACTACGACGCCGGCAATGCCGGCGAGCTGGCTCGCTCGATCAGCTCTGCCCTGAGCGCGCCCTACCGCGTCAGCGCGGTCGATGGTGGAGTCAGTGTGACAGGCTCGATCGATGGGCCGCCGCTCGAGCTCGACTCAGGGACCTACCGTGTCGAGATC
>CAYZDQ010000049.1:5195-9143 GCA_964476955.1 uncultured Anaerolineaceae bacterium | reverse complement strand
GTCTCGGTGTTCATGATCACCGGCCAGGCGCCGCGCTCCGAGGCGACCTGGGCCACGACGCGCGCGAGTGCCGCGTGTTCGTCATCGCAGATGATGGTGACCGTGTCGCCCTTCTCCACGGTGAAGCAGTTGTCCACGATGAGCTCCGCGTGCTCGCGGATCCTGGCGTCGGTTGGCATCGGCTTATCCTCCTGCGCTGGCTGTCTCACCCTTCAGCGCCGGCAGCACGTCACGGGCGAAGCGTTCGACCTGGTCGAACTGCTCGAGTGATCCGAATCGACAGATGAAGTGGTCCACGCCGGCCTCACGGAAGGTCTGGAACCACTCGATGATCTGGTCCGGCGTGCCCACCGGACCCCAGTTGGAGAGGTCCATGGCCTTGCTCAGCTCGGGGTAGTACTGCGAGATGTACTGGTCGAAGGCGGCGCGAGCGCTCTCCTCCGAGTCGCCGATGTTGAGCGTCACCTGGTAGCTGATGACGAGGCGGTCGGCATCGTCGCCGGTCTCAGCCGCGACATCGCGCAGGTAGCCGAGCTGCTCCACGAGCTCTTCGGGGTGCTGTGCGCGACAGCATGTCATCCAGCCCTCGCCGTACTTGAGGATGCGGCGGCAGGCACGCTTCATGGTGCGCACCATCTTCTCGTCCTTGGCATCGGTGACCAGCCGCGGGTTGGAGACGATCCAGAACGGCGGCGGCCGCTGGATAGGCATCAGCGGACCCATCTCGGTGCCGGAGTAGAACGAGATGTCGTCGTAGTCGTAGACCTCGCCCTTGTGCGATACCGAGCCGTCGATCCACAGCTGGCGCAGGATCTCCAAGCCCTCCTCGAAGATGCTGAAGCGACGATCGAAGTCCAGGCCCAGGGCCTCGAACTCACGACGAACGCCCTTCTCGGGGTTGCCGGCACAGGGACCGAAGATCGTGCGGCCGCCCGAGAGGATGTCGAGGGTGGCCCACTCGAGCGCGAGATACAGCGGATTACGTGGCGAGGTCACGAGGCAGGCCGTGCCGAGCTTCACGTGCTCCGTGCGCTGGGAGATGGCCGAGAGGAGCGAGATGGGCTCGTACCTCGGCTTGGAGAACAGGCTATCGCCCACCCACACCGACTCGAAGCCAAGCTCCTCGCTGCGGACGGCCAGATCGAGCAACTCGGGCATGCCGTAGTCGGGCGCGATCAGCGGCTCCCGGTTGTTGAGATTCACCCCGAATGCGACCGCCTCGCGCTGGGCCACGAACACCTCCTGCTCGTCCTCCAGCCACGTCATCCAAGGCGGGAGAGATGCTTTTGTTGACTGTCAACACTGACATCCTAGCAGCGCCCTGCAAGTGCGTGGGTGCCGCGCTCGGCATCCCGGGCCGTCAGGTCGAGGAGCGGCTGCCCGTCGCGGCAGACGCGAGTCCTGAGTAGGGCGCCCCCTACCCGGGAGGTACCTGCGGGTTGGCGCCAACGGATCGCCTACCCGCAGGGCCGGGGCAAGCTGCACCAGGAACACGCCGGCCACGGCCAGGAGCAGTCCCGCTATCTGCACCAGGTCGAGCGACTCGCCCAGCACCACCCACCCGAGCAAGGCGATGAGGATGACCGTCAGATCTCCGAAGACGCTCGACTCCACGGACCGCAACGTCCGCTGCGTCTGGGTCCAAAGCGTGTAGGTCAGCGCCGTGTTGACAGCCGCCAGCCAGATGATGAGGAGCCAGGCCCGGAGACCGAAGCTCGGGATCCCCTCGACGGCGATGGCCAGGGCCAGGGTGGCGAGGCCTCCGACGGTCATAGCCACCGCGGTGGGGCCAAGCGGGCCGCCGTAGAGCCGGCGTGCATCAAGGGCCAGATACCTGCCCAGCCGAAAGCCCACGCCGGTCACGATGGGGATGCTGACCCCGGCCAGCAGGGCTACCGAGGGGCCGCCTTCCGGCAGCTCCAGGCCGAAGTACACGACCACGCCGGCGACGAGCACGCCGATGCCGAGGACCTGCAGCAGGCTGGCACGCTCCTGCCGGCTGCGCATCGTGACCACCGCCGTCACTACCGGAGCCAGGCCCATGAACAACCCCACCGTCGCGGCCGAGAGGTCGCCGAGGGCGACGTAGAAGCCCACCTGGGCCACGCAGAACATCAGCAAGCCGTAGGCGGCAGCACCGAGCAGCGACTGGCGGTCGGCGGTCCAGACGCGAACGGCTCGCAGGCGAGGCAAGGCCAGGGGCAGCAGCAGGATCGCGGCCAGGGTGAAGCGCACGCCGGCGAAGCCGAGCGGCTGGACATCCTCCTCGGTGAGGCCGACCCGAATGAGCACCACCGAGGTCGCCCACAGGAAGGTGATGACGACCGCCAGGGCGATGGCCACACGGCGGCTCGGAACAGGACCCATCATGGCTCAGGCCCGTACGCGCGCCGCTTCCCCTCCACGTAGGCGACAGCAGTCGAGCAAGAAGGCTTGTTCCCTGTTGCACACGCGACCGGCTACCGAGGCCACGCCCGCATAGACGACGGCACGTGTCGTCTGCGCGCCTCGCTTCAGGGGCAGGTCGCGAAGGCCGACGTGTCGTAGACCGCCTGCTCCGCGGCGAGCGGGTTGGAGTAGGTCTTCGTCTCCCCGGAGGCGGTGTCGGTCACGGTGAGATCGAACTCCACGCCGGTCGTGCCGCTGGCGAAGACCCAGAAGTGGCCGTTGTCCGCGCAGGCATCGAGCAGCTTCACCAGCAGGTCCGTGCCGCCGACATCGAAGAAGGTCCCCAGCGTGTCGTCGGTGCTGATGATGACGTCGAACGACTGTGCGCTTGCACGCTCCACGCCATCGAAGTCCTGCCACGTGACCTCCGCCTGGAAGCGCCCGTCACCGATGGTAGCCGGCTCCTCGGGCGGGGTGCCGATCATCGCCTGCCAGACGGGGACGAGCTGGTCACGATCGGCCTTGCGCGGCTTGAACCGGGTCGTCCAGAGGCAGCTTCCGCCGGTAGCTAGGGCCATGTCATCGAGCGCGGCGAACAGCTGCTCCCGGGTCACGCCGGCAGTGGCCGCCAGCTCGACCAGCCGGTCGAGCAGCGCCTGGCGGGACATCGACCCAGGCGCTGCCTCGAACAGGAGCCCTGCCAGCTCGGCGTCGCTGAGGTCGCCGATGAGCGCCGCGATGTGGACCGACACGTAGCCCGGATCCTCCGTCCAGAACAGACCGGTCCCGGTCTGGGCATCGCTGAAGATGAGCTCACCCTTGTCGCCGGTGCCAGCGCCGAAGTCACGCTTGACCACGCCCTTGCCCGACGCTTCGCCGCGCTTGTAGATGACACGGTTCTGGAACGGTTGGCAACGCGCCTTGGGCCCAGCCGCGCGCTTCTGCACCGAATCGCCCTTGACTTGCACCGCGGCGACGTCGTTGGCGGCCACGTCTTCGTCATCAGCGGCGGCAATGTTGGTGTCGTCGCCCTGAGCGCCGACCGTCGCCGGCACGACCAGCAAGGCGGCAAGGACCAAGGTGGGCAGCAAGAGGCGGCGGCACTGCCGAGCCGCGATGGGGGGAGCCATGCGCTCGAGTCTAGCGACCTGGGTCAACAAGCCGGGAGAAGCGGGCACCGACCGTCCTGCGCTCGATCTCAGCGAGGTCGACGCAGACACGGTGGCGCGCCATCGAGCGCCTGGACGGCGAGGTCGTGTCGGCGCTGCGGGTCGGTACACTCGCAGGACAGCGCGGAACCTTGAAGCGCGCCCCATGCGGGAGGGCCGGATGAAGTTCGGACGGTTCGATGATGCTGCTCGGGAATACGTCATCGAACGACCCGATACGCCTCTGCCCTGGATCAACTACCTCGGCTCGGAGGACTACCTCGGGCTCATCAGCAACACCGCCGGCGGCTACTCGTTCTATCAGGACGCCCGCCTGCGCCGGCTGACCCGCTACCGCTACAACAACGCCCCGCTCGACGTCGGTGGCCGCTACGTCTACATGCGCGACGAT
>CAYZDQ010000049.1:0-5185 GCA_964476955.1 uncultured Anaerolineaceae bacterium | reverse complement strand
GACGTGGAGGACTACGAGTGCCGCCACGGCATGGGCTACACGACCATCAGCTCTCGCACTGAAGGCGTTAGCACCGAGACGAGGTACTTCGTGCCGGAAGGCGAGAACCTCGAGGTCTGGCGCACGCGCGTGACCAACGAGCGCGACGCCGCCGCCCGGCTGTCGCTCTTCAGCGCGATCGAGTGGTGCCTGTGGGACGCCAACGACGACGCCACCAACTACCAGCGCAACTACAACATCGGCGAGGTGGAGGTAGAGGGCGGCGTCATCTTCCACAAGACCGAGTACCGCGAGCGGCGCGACCACTTCGCCTGGTTCGCCTGCAGCGAGCCGTTGGCCGGATACGACACGCAACGTGACGACTTCCTTGGCCCCTACCGCGGCTGGGATCGTCCACTTGCGGTCGAAGAGGGTCGGGCCCGCGACTCGATCGCCCACGGCTGGCAGCCCATCGGCTCCCACCACGTGGAACTCGAGTTGGCCCCCGGCGAGACCCGCGAAGTCATCTTTGCCCTGGGCTACGCAGAGAACCCGAGCGACGCCAAGTTCGACCCGCCCGGCTCGCAGACCATCGCCAAGGCCGGCGTGACACCCACCATCGAGAAGTACACCGACGCCGAAGAGGTCGGGCGTGCCTTCGAAGACCTGCGCGCCCACTGGGACGAGCTGTTGGGCCTGCTCCACGTGGAGACCCCCAACGAGCACCTCGATCGCATGGTCAACATCTGGAACGCCTACCAGTGCATGGTCACGTTCAACCTCTCGCGCTCCGCTTCGATGTTCGAGTCGGGCATCGGCCGAGGCATGGGCTTCCGCGACTCCAACCAGGACCTGCTCGGCTTCGTGCACATGGTTCCGGAGCGTGCTCGGCAGCGCATCCTCGACATCAGCGCCACGCAGCTGCCCACGGGCGGCGCCTATCACCAGTACCAGCCCCTGACCAAGCGAGGCAACGACGCGGTCGGCTCCGGCTTCAACGACGACCCGGCCTGGCTCGTGCTCGGCGTGGCCGCCTACCTGCGCGAGAGCGGCGACACCTCGATCCTCGACGAGATGGTCCCCTTCGACAACGAGCTCGGGTCGGAGGTGCCGCTCTACCAACACCTGGTGCGCGCGATCGAGTACACGCTCGATCGACTGGGCCCGCATGGGCTGCCCCTCATCGGCCGGGCCGACTGGAACGACTGCCTCAACCTCAACTGCTTCAGCGAGACGCCCGGCGAGGCCTTCCAGACGACCGAGAACAAGGAAGGCGGGTCGGCCGAGTCGGTCTTCATCGCGGCCCTCTTCTCGCTGGCCGTGCAGGAGATGGAAGCGATCGCCGACCTCAGGCGTGATGACGTCTTCACCCGACGTTGCCATCAGGCCAACGCGGACATGGTGGCCGCGGTCGACGAGCATGGCTGGGACGGCGCCTGGTTCCGTCGAGCCTACGACTTCTTCGGGCACGTGCTGGGTTCTTCGGAGAACGAGGAGGGCCAGATCTTCATCGAGCCGCAGGGCATCGCGATCATGGCCGGGATCGGCACCGAGGACGGTCGCGCCGAGGCCACACTGGCCTCCGTCCGCGAGCGCCTGGCCACGCCGCATGGCATCGCGTTGGTGAACCCGCCGTTCAGTCACTACTACGTCGAGTACGGCGAGATCTCCTCGTACCCGCCGGGCTACAAGGAGAACGCGGGCATCTTCTGCCACACCAACCCCTGGCTGATGATGGCGGAGGCGACCGTGGGCAACGGCGAGGGCGCGCTCGACTACTACCTGCGCATCAATCCGTCCGCGCGCGAGGACATCTCCGAGATCCACCGTTGCGAGCCCTACGTCTACGCCCAGATGATCGCCGGGAAGAACGCACCCACCCATGGCGAAGCAAAGAACTCCTGGCTCAGCGGCACCGCGGCCTGGAACTTCGTGGCCGCCACCCAGGGCATCCTCGGCATCAGGCCCGAGCACGACGGGCTGCGCGTGGACCCGGTGCTGCCGGCCGACTGGGATGGTTTCAGCGTCACGCGCAGCTTCCGGGACACGGTCTACCGCATCACCGTCGAGAAGGAGCCGGGAGTCTCCGGCCGCGTGACCTCACTGGAGGTCGATGGCGCCGATGTCGAAGGCAACGTCATCCCGCTGCCGGCCGAATCGGGCAGCGAGATCGAGGTCGTCGCGCGAATCAAGGCTGACTGAGTCCGACAGGCACGAACTGCGACCCCGCGGCCCGATACCATCGAGCGGAGAGGGAGGGACGCCACGTGTCGCAGAACCAGGGCTGGGGTCAGCCACCGGATCAGCAGGGCTGGGGCCAGCAGCCAGGGCAGCAACCACCTGCCGGCCAGCAGCCGCCGCCTGGGCAGCAGCCGCCGCAGTGGGGCGCGCCTCCACCTCCGAATCAGTCGGGCTGGGGATCGAAGCAGTGCCCGTCGTGCGGCTCAGCCATCGATGCCAACGCATTCGACTGCCCGCGTTGTGGCGTCCGACAGCCGGACCTGGTCTACCGCGAGCCCAAGAGCCGGCCCATCGCCATCCTGCTGGCGCTCCTGCTGGGCGGCTTCGGTATCCACCGCTTCTACGTGGGACCGATCAGTTGGGGTGTCGCCTACCTCGTCTTCTTCTGGACCGGCATCCCCAGCTTCCTCGGCTGGCTGGAAGCGATCTACTGGCTCACCCGCAGCGACGTGGAGTGGGCGCAGAAGTACGGCGGCTCGGTGCAGCAGTCGAACGGTTGCGCCATCGGCTGCCTATGGGCGCTGGCCATCCTCCCGTTGATTGGCGTGGTCCTCGGAGGGGCGATGATCCTGCTGGCCATCCCGCTCGCGGTCGTCTAGCAGGATCGCCGGCGATCAGCGGGTAGGCAGGGATCCGAAGCCGCTCTCGAGCCAGCGTCCGAGCCAGTCGCGTCCCTCGGCCACAGCCTCGATGACCAGATCGACCTCCTCTGAGTCAAGCCCGTCGGGCCAGCCCGCCCGCAGAAGGTCCGCGTCGTAGCCGTGATCGACCTCCGTCGCGCGTAGCACGTCCAGCCCCGCGGCCACGCCCATGGCGTAGCGCGGCGTCGGTACGTCCTGTGTCAGACCCAGCCGGATCAGCCCGACCAGCCGGTCGTCCCAGCCCAGCTTGCGACGAGGGTCACGGCTGGCTCGCTCGATCGTGTCGGCCAACCAGGGATTGACCATGCGTTCCAGCAGGTCGTCGGCAAAGGCCGCGTAACCGATCTCGGTGAAGAGCTCGTCGGCACCTTCCCAGCGCCGTCGAAGCGTGGCTCCCGACTCCTCGATGAAGGCGGTGCGCAGGAAGTCCATGGCACCGTCCACCTCGCGCAGGTCGGCTACGAGCGTGAGGCCAAGCAGGGAGCCCAGGAAACCGGCCAGCGCATGCGTCGCGTTGTGGCCCAGCAGCTTGGCGTCCTCGAAGGGGGCCAGGTCGTCGACCTCGCGCAGCACGGGTATGCCCGGATGCAGGTCACCGCCGATCGTCGATACGAGGATGCGATCGAACTCCTCGACGAGGAAGGCTGCCGGCAGCGTGGGGGTGATGGTCGCCAGCCCCAGCTCGCGCAGCTCCTTCTCGTCGGTGATGACGCCGCTCATCTTGCCGATGACGGTGTCCACGTACGTGGCTCGGCCCCGCAGGCGGTTGACATCAGCTGGCTCCTCCGCTGCGTGGGTGACCACGGCCTCACGCATGAGCGCGGCCGCGTTGCGATGGTTCTCCGAGCAGTAGACGACGAGCGGATCGCGTTTGGTCCGTCGGCGCAGACCCTCGGCCACCAAGAGGTGCGGGCTGTTGGGTGCACCGGTGCAGTAGTGGTCGACGCTGGGCAGGGCGGTGACGAGCTCGTCAGCGCTGGCGATGACCTGGGCGATCTGCTCGGCTTCGGCCTCGACGGTCGAATCGGCCACGTTGAGCGGTCCCACATCGGCCACGTCGATGCGGTCGCTGCGCGCGATGTTGACCCGGAAATGGCCCGCATCGGCACGCAGGCCGGCGACCAGGTCAGCACGCACGTCGACCACGAATGGCGGAGCGTAGTCGCCGGTACGGAAGGCCTCATAGACGAAGAGGCCCGACCCGATAGCGCCGAACCCGAGCCCGACGAGCCGGCGTGGGCCGTTGAACGTCACCCCCTAGACGTCCGCGAGGTAGCTGGCCTCGTCCTTGGCCGACCAGCGGGCAACGTCCCGGATGGTCTCACTGGGCCGGTGCGGATAGACGATGGCCTTGCCCTTGACGCGCCCATCTCGAGCCATGCCCAGCAGCTCGGGGGCATGAGCGAGGTCACCCACGTGGCCGATGTGCGCGGCCGCATCGATCTCGCCGGCAGCCATCAGCCGCAGCGTCTCGATGACGTCCCAGGGGCCGCCCCCCGAGGAACCGGTGATGTTGATCTCCTGGTAGTGCACGAAACGCTCATCGATACCGATGATCTCCTGGCCCGGCTTCAGACCGGCGAAAAGGTCGAGCACGCCGTAGCGCGCCAGGAGATGCTGCACCGACTCCATCAGCGGGCCATCGGCGGCAGTGACGATGAGGTCATCCGCGCCCGCGTCGTCGCTGATGCGCCTCACCACCGCGGCCAGATCATCGGTGGTGGTATTCACCGTGATCAGCTCCACACCGGCGGCAGAAGCGCGCTCGCCGAACGTGTCGTGGATCCAGGCCAGCCGTTCATCGCGCCGAGCAGTGGCAACGATGACTCGCGGCCGCGCTGCGATGGCCAGGTCCACGTGGATGCGGCCCATGGGTCCCACGCCGATGACGACGGTGACACCACCTGGCTTCAGCCCGGTGGTGGCGGTGCGTGGCTTCGTCCGATCCGGCTGCGAGAGGTGCATGTGATGCGCGTGCGAGCTGATGATGCAGCTGATGGGCTCGGCGATGGCGGCGTGGCCGGCGGGCATGTCGTCATCGGGCAGCGACAGCAGGCAGCCGGCTTCCAGCACCTCCTCGGGGATGAGGATGTACTCCGCGAGCAAGCCCGGGAGCGAGTAGCCGACAGCGACCTTGGTCACGCCGCGGCCGTTGTCGTGGTAGCGCTCGAGGTGGTTGATGGGCGCGATGTCTACCGCTGGCTGCACGGAGCAGCGCTGTCCCACGTACCAGTGGCGACGTAGCTCCTCACCGACCTCCACGATCGTGACCACGCCCTCATCACCCACGATGATGGGGTGCTCGGCAGGGTCCCAGCCGTGCG
>CAYZDQ010000048.1:0-9280 GCA_964476955.1 uncultured Anaerolineaceae bacterium | reverse complement strand
CCACCTTCGTGCGTGTCTCGCGGGCCATCAGCCGGGCGAAGCGCTCCAGCGCGAAGGCATGGATGGTCTCGAGCATCCGAGCCCGCGGCTCGCCGCCCGGACCGTCGCTGATGCCGAGCAGGCTCTTGTCGGCCAGCGATTCGATCTCGTCGGTGACCTGGTCCGCCGGTCGTGCCGGATCGACGACGCTGCCCGTCATGGCCAGCTCGGCCCCGCCGGCGAAGACCGCCAAGCGATCGAACGTGCGCCGTTCCTCCGGCGTCAGCAGCTCATGGCTCCAGGCCACGGCCCCGCGCAGGGTCCGCTGCCGATCGACGGCGTCCCGCCGCCCCGAGTCCAGCTCGACGAGCCGAGCCGGCAGCTGCTCGCAGAGGGCGGAGATGCTGTAGCGACGTACCCGCGCGGCCGCCAGCTCGATGGCCAGGGGCAGGTGGTCGAGCCGCTTCACGAGACCACGCAGCTTGTTCCCTTCCTCCTCGCTGGGGTCGAGGTCCGGCCGCACCTGCCGGGCGCGATCCACGAACAGCTCGACGGAGAGCGTCTCGTCCAGGACCGGCACCGGCATCTCCTGCTCGCCGGCGATCCGCAGCGGCTCGCGGCTGCTGGCCAGGATGCGCAGGTCGGGCGCGGCCTCGAGCAGCCTGGCCAGGTCGGGCCCCACCTCGACGACCTGCTCGAGGTTGTCGAGGATCAGCAAGGTCGGCTTGTCCGCGATGTGCCCGGCCACCACCTCGACCAGGGGTCGTCCCGGCGTCGCTGCCACTCCCAGGCCATCAGCGATCGCGGGCAGCACCAGCGCCCGGTCCCGGATCGTCTCGAGGGGCACGAACCAGGCGCCGCCGCGGAACTCGGGCTGCAGCCCGCGCGCGGCCTCGATGGACAGGCGCGTCTTGCCCGTGCCACCCGGTCCGGTGAGCGTTACCAGCCGGCGCTGGCGCACCAGGCTCGCTGCGCGCTCCACCTCTCCGCGGCCCACGAACGAGGTCAGCGGCTGTGGCAGGTGGCCCGCACGCGCGGCACGCAACGGCGGGAAATCGCCCGGCAGGTCCGGCACGTCCAGCTGCCACACGACCTCAGCGTCCTCGAAATCCTTGAGCATGATGGCGCCGAGGTCGTGGGTGCCGAGCCCATCGGGGAGCCCGCCCGAGACGAGCGCTGCGGTGCTGGCCGAGAGCAGCACCTGGCCACCGTGCCCAGCGCCCGAGACGCGAGCTGTGCTGTTGACCTCGACACCGGCGTAGTCGTCCCCGCCCAGCCGGCCGACGCCCGTGTGTAGCCCCATGCGCACCCGCACGACCGCGTCTCCCGGCCACGGCTCGGTGGCCAGGCGTCGCTGCGCCATGGCCGCGGCGCTGACAGCCCCACGGGGCTCGGTGAAGACCGCGAAGAAGGCGTCGCCCTCGGTCGAGACGACCGTGCCACCGCCGCTCTCGATGGTCGATCGCAGGAGGTCGTGGTGACGATCGATCAGGTCGGGGAAGTCGTCACCGAGCGACTGCGACAGGCGCGTCGAGCCCTCGATGTCGGTGAACAGGAAGGTGACCGTGCCGGTCGGCAGGTCGGTGTGCTTGTGCTCTTCAGCCTCTGTCGTCACCCGCGGATGGTCGCGGGCCGGGGTGACGGCGTCAACCGCGGCCGAGGAGCCTATCCTGCAGGCGATGGCAACAGGCACGGATCGGCCGGTCTACGAGGGCAGGGTCAATGCCGTCATCGACCACATCGAGGCGCATCTCGGCGATGAGCTGACGGTCGAGGGACTGGCCGAGGTCGCGCACTTCTCGCCCTTCCACTTCCATCGCATCTTCAGCGCCATGACCGGCGAGACCCTGTGCGGCTTCATCGCACGGGTCCGGCTCGAGCACGCGGCTAGCCGCCTCGTGGCCCAGCCCGGGCGGCCGGTGACGGACATCGCACTCGAGTGCGGCTTCACCAGTCCTTCCTCCTTCAGTCGCGCCTTCCGCGAGGCCTACGGCATGACCCCCAGTCGATGGCGGGCGGGGGGCCACCGAGGCCACCAGCGGCAGTCGCGCGACCCTGACGCCGATCCATCGCTGCAGCAGCTGGCCGCGCGCGGTGCCTTCGGGGTCACGGGCACGCGACTCTCCGTCCAGACGGGCCGAACGGTGTGGGACGTGGCTGCGGGCTCCCTGGGCTCGGTGGTCGTGGCCGTCGAGCAGCTGCCCCATACGGAGGTCGCGTACGTCCGCTACACGGGTCGATACCAGGGCCTCGCCGAGGTCTTCACCGAGCTCTACACACGTCTCATGACCTGGGCGGAGCCGCGCGGCTTCGTGGCCGCGGGCACGCCGCTCTTCAACGTCTATCACGACGACCCCAGCCTCACCGACGACGATCGGCTACGGCTCAGCATGTGCGTGCCGGTGCCGCCGGAGACGCCGGCCGAGGAGGAGATCGGGCGCATGAGCATCGCCGCTGGCTCGGTCGCGGTCGGTCGCTTCGAACTGGGGGACCAGGACTACCCCGAGGCCTGGTTCGCGATGGCCGGCGGCTGGATGCCCGATAGCGGCTACGAGCCTGACGACCGGCTCCCGTTCGAGCGGTTCATCGTCGGTCGCGAGGCTCGCAGCCCGGGTGTGCAGGCGGTGGACATCGGCATCCCGGTCCGGCCACTGCGGCGGTGCTAGCGCTCTCGACGGATCGTCAGCGGGCGCTCTCGAAGATGGCACTCCAGTCGAACGTCATCGAGTCCTCGTACCACTCCGGCCAGCCGGCGCACCAAGCGGGCACATCGACCTCGCGGATGCGATCGACGGCGGGGTGGTAGGGCTTGATGTCGAGCACCGGACTGTCCGGCTCGGCATCGATGTAGGGGATGCGCACGAGCCCTTGCTCAGGCTCGAGGGCCAGGACCGGTACCGGTGTGAGTGCCAGCGGATTCGGCCGCACCGGCGAGCGGGTGGCGAAGATGCCCAGTCGATTCGGGACCGTCGCGGTAGGGCTTCTCGGCCACGTTCACGGCGCGGTACTCGGGCGTGTCGAGCAGGTGGCACCACCAGAGCACGTTGACGTGGCTGAAGCCTTCGAGACCGGTGAGCGCCTCGCGGAAGGGCTCGTCGACCGCGATGGCGAAACCTTCGTCGCCGGCCACGATCCTGCCGATCGGACGGAGCTGGTAGCTGTGGGACATCGTTCCCTCCTGTGGTTCGGTGATGCTCCGAACCCTGGCCCGAGGGACTAGCGGGTTCTATCCAGCCCTTGCGCTCGGCTGTGCCCGTCTTGCGCTCTCGGGGTATCAGTCGGCCTGCGCTCGTGCCTCCGCTTCGGCGCGCGCCGCACCGAACAGCGGTCGCTGCCCGTACCTGGCGTTGACCAGCACGACGCCGGCGATGATGAGCGCGGCGCCGACCAGCTCGAGGGGCCGCAGGCGTTCGCCGAGGAAGATGAAGCCGAGCGCGATGGCCACCAGCGGGATGACGTAGGTCACGAGCGTGGTGCGGGTGGCCCCCCAGCGCTCGATGATGCGGAAGAAGATGAGGTAGGCCACACCGGTGCCCAGCACGCCCAGCCAGAGCAGGGCCACCCAGCCGATGGCGCTGTCGGGGACCGTCAGCAGTCCGCCCTCGGGCCGCTCGAAGACGAGTGCGGCCAGCGTGATCATGAGGAAGGCGGCGACGGTGGAGCCCAGCGAGATCTCCACCGGCAGCGGTGCGCGCATGGTGCCGTCCGGCTGCTCGATGATGGGCATACCGGTGACGCGCCGACGGGTGTAGACCGAGGCCACGCCATAGAAGACCGATGCGCCCGCCACGGCCAGCATGCCCGCGACCGCCAGCGCGGCGTCCTCGTCAGCCCCGGCCGCCTCCAGACTCGGCAGCGCCAGCACGATGACCCCGAGGAAGCCGATGCCGAGCCCGCCCAGCTTGGCCGCAGTGATGTGCTCGTCGGCCAGCGCGGCCGCGGCGAAGAAGATCGTGAACAGCGGCACCATCGCGTTGAGGATGCTGGCCATGCCGCTGGGGATGTACTGCTGGCCCCAGGCGATGAGCGCGAACGGCACCACGATGTTGGTGGCCCCCAGGAAGATCATGCGCTTCCACAGGTTCCAGCGCAGCGGCAGACGGCCGCGGCGCGCCAGCAGCACGGCCCCCAGCAGCACTGCCGCGAAGAGCGTGCGCATGCTCACGATGGCCATGGGGGCGGCGCCTTCG
This sequence comes from uncultured Anaerolineaceae bacterium, assembly GCA_964476955.1. Classification (GTDB taxonomy): domain Bacteria; phylum Chloroflexota; class Limnocylindria; order Limnocylindrales; family CSP1-4; genus JAFMJV01. The sequence goes on along the minus strand of CAYZDQ010000048.1, from coordinate 5,111 downwards.
TCGAGGCCGATCCTGATCCACATGAACGAGCTGCCCCAGATGACCGAAAGGGTCAAGAACATGGCCCAGGTCTGGGGGTCGTTGGTGGAGTGGGTGGTCGGTTGAGTGTTGGGCGTCGTTCGGGTCACTTGTCCTCGATGCTAGAACACTTGTGCCGCGCGACCGGTTGCGACGCGGTCCTGTCCCAGCGGCCTCGCGCTACCATCGGCGGCGTGACCAGCTACGACCCCACCACCGCGCTCATCGTCGTCGACGTCCAGAACGATTTTGCCGATCCCTCCGGCGGCCTCTCGGTCAGGGGCGGCACGGAGGTGATCCCGGTGATCAACGCCGAGATCGCGACCGTGCTCGCAGCCGGCGGGCGCGTCTTCTACACCCAGGACTGGCACCCCCAGACGACTCCGCACTTCGAGAAGGACGGCGGTCTCTGGCCGGTGCACTGCGTGGCCGGCACGTGGGGCGCGGAGCTGCATCCGGATCTTCGCGTCGAGGGCCCGGTCGTGCGCAAGGGCGTCAACGGCGAGGATGGCTACAGCGGCTTCACCACCCGCGATCCCGAGACCGGCGAGACTCAGCCCACCGAGCTGCAGGATCTGCTCAAGGCGGCTGGGGTCACGAAGCTCGTGGTGGCTGGCTTGGCTACCGACTACTGCGTGCTGGCCACCGCCCTCGACGGACGGACACGGGAGTACCCCACGACCGTGCTCGCGGCCGGTGTGCGCGCCGTCGACCTGCAGCCGGGCGACGGCGAGAAGGCGCTTGCCGAGCTGCGCCTGGCGGGCGCCTTCGTGGACGAGGGGTAGCTCGACCCATCCTGCGCACGGCACGGCCAGCGCCGAGGGGCACTAGACTGCCCGCCATGACGACGCAGGACGAACGACCCTATTCCCCAGGTCTCGCTGGCGTCCTCGCGGGGGAGACCGCACTCTCGCTCGTGGACGGCGCCAATGGCCGGCTGCTCTATCGCGGCTACCCCATCGGGGAGCTCGTGCGTGAGGGCAGCTTCGCCCAGGTGGCCCACCTGCTGTGGGTTGACGAGTGGTTGCCGGAGGCGCACCTCCCGTGTGCCCCACTGGAGGCGCCGACGCTGGCCGCGCTGCGCGACCTGCCCGAGGGCGCGCACCCCATGGACGCCCTGCGCACGGCCTTCTCCGTGTGGGGCGCGACCAACCGCACGGTCTGGCCCCCGACGGTGGAGCAGGCGCGTGAGATCACGGCCATGGCCCCGTCTGCGCTGGCCGCGTTCGGTCGCTTGCGTCAGGGCCTCGAGCCCATCGATCCCGATCCGGACCTCGGCACCACCGCCGGCTTCCTCTACCAGCTCAACGGTGAGGTGCCGGACGAGGCCTCCGCGCGTGCTCTCGATGCCTACTTCATCGTGGGCGCCGATCACGGCTTCAACGCCTCCACCTTCGCGGCCCGCGTCATCACCGCCACCCGCTCCGACATCGCCAGTGCCGTCTCCGGCGCCACCGGTGCGCTCAAGGGCCCGCTACACGGCGGCGCCCCCTCGGAGGTGGTCAGCCAGCTCAACGCCATCGGCACGCCCGAGGCGGCCGAGCAGTGGATCAACGACGCCCTGGACCGCAAGGAGCGGCTGATGGGCTTCGGTCACCGCGTCTACCGCGCCTATGACCCGCGTGCCGCGGCGCTGCGCGAGGTGGCCACGCAGATGGCCTCCATCGCCGACTGGCTGGAGCTGGCCGTGGCCGTAGAGGACGTGGCCCTGCGCGTGCTCGAGGAGCGCCACCCCGATCGCCCGCTCAAGACCAACGTCGAGTACTACACCGCCGCCGTGCTCCAGGGCGTGGGCCTGCCACCGGACCTGTTCCCGGCGACCTTCGCCATGGCCCGTACCGCGGGCTGGACCGCGCATGCCATCGAGCAGGCCGGTGTGGACAAGCTCATCCGGCCCGATGTGATCTACACGGGTCCCGGTGAGCGTCAGCTGCCCACCTCCTGAACGCGCACGACAGCGGTAGGGCGACCCGATAGCCATGGCCGTCAAGATCTCCGGGCTCATCAACACCTGGAACGAGGCCGAGACCATCCGCTACGCGGTGGAGTCGCTCAAGACCTGGTGTGACGAGGTGCTCATCGTCGACCAGCAGTCGAGCGATGACACCCAGCGCATCGCGCGCGAGTGCGGGGCTAGGGTCATCGAGGTCGAGTCCACCGGCTACGTGGAGATCATCCGCGAGATGTCGGTGGGCATGACCGAGCACGACTGGGTCATGGTGCTCGACTCGGACGAGATCGTGCATCCCAACCTGGGGCGCCGTCTGCGCCAGATCGCCGAGACCGGTGAAGCCAACGTCGTGCGTATCCCGCGGCGCAACATGATCCTGGGCGTGGAGATGCAGCACGGCCAGTGGTGGCCCAACGCCAAACGGCGCTTCTTCCACAAGGACTGGATCGACATCCGCGTGGAGATGCACGGTGGCTTCCATGCCGCCGAGGGTGCGACGGAGATCATGCTGCCGATGGACCGCGAGTGCTGTCTCTGGCACTTCAGCTATCACAACATCGCGGACGTGGTCTGGAAGTCGCAGCGCTACACCACCGTGCAGGCCTGGCAGCGCGCCCGCAAGGGCAAGACACCGGGACCGCGCCGCTGGTTCCGCGTCGCGCTGCGCCAGGCCTGGAAGGAGTTCGTGGTGGGCCGTGCCTATCGCGACGGGCCGGCCGGCATCGCGGTCTCGGTCATCCGCATCATGGATCGCTTCCTGGTGCAGGCGAAGCAATGGGACGAGATGACCTCACATGGTCGCGCGGAGGAGTACCAGCGCATGAAGGAAGAGATGCTCGGCCTCGAGCACGATCCGGACCTCGCGCCCATCGATCGCTCCGAGCTGGATCGCCTGGAGAAGGCGCCCGAGGCCGTGGGCGAGGTCCAGTTCTAGCCATGGCCCGCATCAGTGGCGTCGTCATCGCGCTCAACGAGGCGCATCAGCTGCACTACGCGCTGTCCACGCTGACCCCGTGGTGCGACGAGGTCATCGTCGTCGACCAGCACTCCGAGGACGAGACAGCCAAGATCGCCGAGGACATGGGCGCGATCGTCTACCAGCACGACCGCACCGGCGGCATCGCCGACCCGGCTCGTCGTTTCGCGGTGGGCAAGGCCACCGGCGACTGGGTCTTCATCCTCGACGCCGATGAGATGATCCCGCCCAGCCTGGCCACGCACCTGCGCGAGCTGACCGGTGACGATCCGCCCATCGATGTCGTGCTCGTGCCGCGGGCGAACCTCATCCTCGGCCGCTGGATCCGCCACGGCAACAACTGGCCCAGCCGGCATGCGCGGTTCTTCCGGCCGGGCTCGCTGCTGATGACCGATCGCATCCACAAGTCGATCGCGCCCGCGCCCGGCACCCGCCGGCACAAGCTGGCCGCCGACCCGGCGCTGGCCATCTGGCACTTCCCCGGTGGCAACCTGTCGGATCTCGTGCGCAAGGTCGACCGCTACACCGACATCGAGGCGCGCCAGGCCTACGCTCGAGGCCGTCGCGTGAACGGCCCGCTCGACCTCTTCCCCGAGGCGATCAAGTACTTCTGGCGCCAGTACGTGAAGGGCCGCGGCTATCGCGACGGCACCATGGGCCTGGCCGTGGCCATCACGCGCACCTACTACCGCGTCCTCACCGCGGCCAAGCTCTACGAGCTGCCGCGGGTGAAGTCGCGACGAGCGGAGGTCAAGCTCGTGCGCGAGCGCATGCTCAAGCGTTGGGATGACGATCCCCGCTCGACGGAGACCTCCACGCCTGCGGGTGATCCGGTCGAGGAGTAACGACTCAGCGTCGGAACAGCACCAGGGCCACGATGGCGCCGATGGCGATCGCGACCAGCACCTCCGGCGGCAGGGATGCGACCTGGTCCACCGCATCAGACACCGCGTCCATGACCTGACCGGTCACATCCTGGCTGCCGCCGCCCCGACCACTACCGATGCCGGTGCTCTCACCGACGACACGGCCGTATTCCATGGGGCACATGGTGGCCCTCGATCGGTCCTTCGGGGCACGCCCGAGCGACTTGTGGTGCGTACGGTCACAGCGGCCGAGGCCCAGCGGCTTCGGGACCGATGGCCCCCCGAACGGCGCGGACCGGCACATCCGTCGTCGGCCGCGCCGGCGGTAGCGTTATCAGCAATCACGGTGATCACGCACGCGAGGCTGCATCCGGATGCCTATCGCGTCCTTGTCTGAACGCCAACGGGAGTCGATGACCTGATGCTGTGCTCGCATGAGCGGAAACTGGCGCCAGCGACGCCAGACTGGAGGGAGGGCTGACGTGGATGTCATCGTTCTGGTCAAGCAAGTACCCGACGTCTCGAACATCCCCGAAGACGCCTGGGACCGTGAGAAGGGGACGCTGCGCCGATCCATGCTCGACAGCGTCATCAACCCGCTCGACCTCCACGCGCTGACCTTCGCGGAAGAGCTGGTCCGTGACGACCCGGAGGCCAGGGTCGTCTTCCTCACCATGGGGCCGCCGGCCGCGCGCGAGATGCTCGTGGACTGCCTCAGCCGCGTCCCCGGCGAGGCCATCCTGCTCACGGACAAGGCCTTCGCCGGCGCCGACACCGGCGCCACCGCCTATTCGCTGGCGATGGCCATCCGTCGGGTCCAGCGCGAGATCTTCGACGGCAGCTGCGAGTACGCCATCGTCACCGGCATGCAGTCGGTCGACGGCGATACCGCCCAGGTCCCGCCGCAGATCGCCGAGGAGCTGGGCATCGACCACATCGCCTACGCCCAGAGCCTGTCAAAGGATCCCGAGCTGACCATCCGCCGCATCGCGGCCGAAGGCACCGAAGACGTCCGACCCAAGCGCCGCCCCGTGCTGATCACGCTGACCGCGTCGACCAAGCCGCTCTACCGCTCCTTCACGGCCGCACGCGAGGCGCGCCTGGCCGATATCCACGAGTGGAGCGCGGAGTCGGTCGAGGCGGATCGCTCGCGCATCGGCCTGAAGGGTTCCTGGACGCAGGTGCACCACCTCTTCAGCCCGTCCGAGGCCCGCACCAAGGAGTGCCAGTTCGTCAGCGATCCCGTCGAGCTGGTGCAGAAGATGAAGGCGGCGTACGAGTTGGCAGAGGCGGATCAGGT
>CAYZDQ010000047.1:0-9410 GCA_964476955.1 uncultured Anaerolineaceae bacterium | reverse complement strand
GGACCAGATCCTGCCTCGCACGACCCGTCAACCAAGTTCAGACGCGGGACACTAGTGGGCACGTACCACAGCGAACAGCTCGGGTGGACCTACCTGGTCGGCTCGAACGGAGTGCCCGGGTCGTATCACTGGTACACCGAGGGCGGGTGCTTTGGCGAGCCTGGGAGTCTCACATTCCCCGATTACTACTGTCATGAGTGGGGCGATGTCCAATTCAATGACGGGAACATCGAAGCAACGTGGGCCGGCATTGACCGCGACGGTGAAGCCTACGACGGTGCCGCTATCGGTGAGGTCACGACATGGGACGACCTTGACCAGCCATCGCAGATCGCTTGGAACAACGGCGTCAGCTTCGATCGCATCATCCCTCTTGACGGGCGTTGGTCAGGCAAGAACTCGGATGGGGCCAACGTCGCTGAGTACGTCTTCGAGCCCGAGCCGCGCGACCCGACGCTCTACTACTGGGAAGCCTTCCAACCCCCGGAACGGGATGGCTACCCACTAGACGAGTACGGGACCGTCCGCCTGACGGGCGCCGACAAGGTGAAGGCGAACTGGGTCGGGCCCAACGGTGAAGGCAAGGCCACGGGGAAACTCGTGGGATTCGACGCGTACGGACGACCGGAGATGATCAGGTGGAACAACGGCGTCATCTTCAACCTGATGGAGGCACCGAACAGGAGTCCGGGCGGGGACGGCCCCATCCTCGTGGACTGAAAAGCCGGGCTCTTGCCCGGCGGCCCTGAGGTGTCAAGCGCCGCGCGTCAGTTCGGCCAGCGCCCGTCCCGCAACTCTGCGAGGCACCGCGCCATCACCTGCCGCGCCACCCGCTCGCCTTCGGTGTGAGCCGAGACGCCTCACGGCCTGACTTGTCGGTGTAGACCTCGATCAGCCCAGCCTCGGCCAACTGGTCACGGAGGGCGTTCATCTCGGCGTCGTGATCCATGCCCGTAGGGTAGCGAGGGTCGCTTGTCTCGGGCTTGCTTGGGTGTGGACAGAAGTACTGGACAACGAATCTCCGCGAACCGCTCCCAGGACGCGATGGCTGCACACGCCGGGTACAAGAAGAGACCCGCCCCTCGCGGGACGGGCCTCCGATTATCTCTCGAGACAGGGACCCAAGCGGCGGAGCCCCTCCGGTTCCGGTTTAGGGTCGGCGCTCCTTGCCAGCCGTCGAGGAGCTCTCACCGATGGCCTGGCCAGCTGTCGCAGCCGCCTGACCCGTCGCCTTGCCAACTGACGAAGAGGTCTCGCCCTTGGCCTGACCAGCGGCCTTGGCGACCTGCCCCTTGGCCTGACCGGCGGCCTTGGCGGCCTGCCCCTTGGCCTTGCCGGCGGCTGACTTCTCGGCACCCTGCGCCCTCGCGACCTCCGACACGGCCTTGCCGTGTTCCTTGGCGGTCTCCGAGACCGAGGCCGGATCGATCTTCGCTAGCGCCGAGATGATGGCGCCAAGCTGCTTGGCCAACGCCGCGATGGGCGATGCCGACGTCGTCACTTGATCGTTCGTCCTCGCCAGCTCAGAGACAGCCTGCCCGTGGCCAGGGCCACCTTCCTGGGTGCTGGCCAACGCCGCGACGTCGGATCCGTGATTGGTGGTTCCTTCGGGTGGCACTGCCAGGGCTGCCGAGACTGACGCAGCGCTGATGACCATCGCCATCAGGACTGCTGGGGCGATACGTTTCATGTGATTCCCTCGCACTGGGGTGGATGGCGCCCGGAAACAGTCCTCGCAGGATATCGCAGGGTCACCCGAGCGTCTACCGCTGGACCTATGGGGCCGTTGTCCGGAGACACCGTCGACGGAGTGCGTCGAACTGCGGGCTTACTCGGGCGTGGAAGACTGGCTCGTATCTACCTTGTTGGTCGTCCGACCCCTGTCGATATTCCGCTGCGCCATGCGGAACGGGATGCCGAACCACCCAGCCGAGGGCGCGGCCTTGGCGGTCTTCGCTCGATCGAGTTCGAGCTGCTCGACGGCCTCCGACTTCCGCACGCCACTGACCTGCTCGTCAACCAACACGATCGCGCGCACGATCCGTGCGTGGTCCTTCATCGTCAGGAAGTCTTCGCCGGCCGCCTTGTGCTCCTTGGCCTTCACGCGTGGCTCGAGTGTCGGACTTACGGTTGCGCACAAGCCTGAGAGCATGGCCAGCGGGCCGGCCCAGCCGCTGTAGTCGGTCGTCGTCGACGGCGCGGCCAGGAACGCCGATCCGGATCGATTGGGTGGTCCAGTGCGGTTGGGGCGGTTTCTTGTCCGCCCGGGTGCGCCTATCGTACGGTGTATGCACTTGCTCACCGGTACCGCTCCCCGTACGAATGTCTCGAACTCCCCACCAGGACCGGGCCCCGGCAAGAAGCGCAGGCCCGCGTGGCGTCGTGCGACCGAGGGCACGGGTCAAGGCCCGCGTGGGCAGGCCCTCGTGGAGTTCGCGATCGTGTTGCCGGTGTTCATGCTGATCATCGCCGGGATCATCCAGTTCGGCCTGATCTTCTGGTCGCAGAACACTCTGACCCAAGTTGCGCGAGACACCGGACGTTGGGCCGCGACGCAACTCGACTGCTCCGCCCCTGGGGCCGTCACCGCGGTGGCAAACAACATCGCCGGCAACTCCTCGCTGTTCGGCTACTCGAGCGCGGCGCCATGGACGGCTTCTGGCGCGGACACCGCTTCGCAGAACGAGGTGGTGGTGGCCTGGACGAACCTGGCCAACTGCCCCCCACCCGACAATCAGGACGTCGCCTTCGTGACTGTCCAGATCGACCACCAGATCCCGGTCTTCTTCCCCTTCGTGCCGGGGGGCGGGAACCTCTCGACCTCGGCTGAGTTCCGGATGGAGCCGGAGCCACAATGAGAACTCGCCACGACTCGAACTCCCAGGCGGGACAGGTCCTCCCGATCACTGCACTGTTCATGACGGTGCTGCTGCTCTTCGCAGCATTGGCGATCGACGTGACCAACCTCCTGTCAGCGGAGCGTTTCTACACGGCCACCGCGGATGCTTCGGCACTCGCGGGCGCCCAGGACCTGCAGACCGGTAAGACCCGACAGGTGTCAGGCCAGGACCGTGCCGACGCCCGCCGCAACGCGATGGCAGTCCTCGTCGACCAACTGAACGGGTCCTCGACTCCTACGGGTGGCACCTGCGCCCCGAACAGCGACGTCATCGACTGCGCTCTTCCGGGCACGCCGTATCTCGTATCCATCAAGACGCCTTCACCGACGTGTGTCTCTTGTGATCCCGATCGGTCCGTGCAGGTCACCGTCCGCCACCCTTCATACGCCCTGACCTTCGCGCGGCTCGTCGGCCAGAACGACTGGAACATGCAGTCGACAGCGGTGGCGGGCCTGGTGTTCGGCGCCAACTACGCCATCGAGACCCTGCGGCCGCCGGACCCCCTGCCGAACGAAACGGACAAGAATCGGCAGAACATCAGCGTCGACGGCACGAACACCTGGTTGGAAGTGATCCGCGGCGATGTCGGTACCAACACGAGCGCGGTCACGAACTCCGGGGCCCGGATCACTCTCGGCTCCGGATATCGGATCGACCACATCGACGACATCACACCGGACCCTTGGAACAAGGAGGATGGGCTACCCGCTGGCAAGCTCATCACGAGACTGATCCCAGATCCCGCGTACCCGATCGCGGACTTCACCGGTGCACCCACGTTCGCCACGCAGCAGGATGGGGAGATCGCCTGCCCGTCGCCCGGTACCGGCGGCTTCCCGCCTGACTACAAGACCATCCTCGAGGATCCGGAGCTCGACATCACGTGCTACCAGCCGGGGACATACCAGGACAAGCATGGCTTCAACGTCTCGAAGAACACCGACGTGGCGTACCTGTTGCCCGGGGCGTATCGCTTCGAGGAGAAGGGCCTCGACATCGGTGGCACCCTGATGGGCGGCCTGGTCGGGGATGAACCCGGGGTCGTTCTCGTCATCCCGCAGGTCTCGGACTTCGCTGGGAACAACTCGGTGGCCATCATGCTGAACCTCGGGGACGAGACGTGCACTGCCGATAGTTGTCGAGCGAACCCGGCGATCGACTGGGCCGGCAACGAGGTCAAGACGCCAGCGGGCCTGGTCATCACCGTCGAAGTGCCGCGCGACGAGCGCTGCTTCAGCGGAACGACGCCGATCGATGAGCCCAAGTGTACGACTGACAACAACACGATCAACCTCCCGGGCAACGGCCAGCTAGCCATCGCGGGCGTCATCTACGCGCCAAGCGACAACGTCCAGGTCAACGGTGACAACACCGACCAGGTCGGCGAGGTCGGCCAGCTCGTCGCCTGGACCGTCAAGTACGCTGGTGGCGCGAAGCTTACCCAGGATTACCCCGAACTCGAGGAGATCGGCGTCCTGAGGCTGGACGCCGCGTGCACTGGCCTGGAAGCGTGCAACGACCCGTAGTCGGACCGGGCTGCCATCTGGAGATCGCAGGGATCGCGAAGATGGCATAGGCTCCGAAGCGGACCTTGAAGTCCGCAGGCGGATTACGCCGTGCACCGAAGCGTAGACCCGAGCACCCCGGCCCGAAGGAGACGATTGCGCCTGGTGCTCCTAGACGAGCACGCTGCCGATCGCCTCTCACAGTTCAGCCGCCTCGGGCGCCAAGCTGGTGCTGCAGGGGACGGTCGAGGAGGAGGTGACGACCTTCTTGGGGCGTGCCTGCTACGAGCAGACGTGTACGTATAGTCATGCGCCTGCGCGGCTGCCGGCGCGAGGGCCAGCAGGCCAACCGCCAGCACCAGTCCGAGTGCTCGCTTCATCGTTCCCCCTCCTCTAGCCGCCGCAGCCGCAGCGTGCCGAGCTGCTCCTCGGTCGCGTCCTTGGGGCTCAGCAGGTATCACTCCCCACCTCCGACCCTACTGACGGCACCGTCTTCGAACCAGCTCACCAGCGTGACCGCCAGGCGCAGCGCGTCCTCGGCTTGCTTCAGGGGCGCGCAGCCGTGCCGTGGTGTGGGTGCGAGTCGACGACGACCTCGTCCTGCTCGACGCCCGCGCTGACGAGCTCGTGCCCGACCACGCGCATGAGTGCGAGGTCGGCGCCTGATGCCCTGGGCTCGCTTCGACGACAAGTTCTATGCCCACCCGAAGACCTATCGCCTCGGCAAACACCGCATGGCCGCGATCGGCCTGCACCTGTGCGCTGTCACGTGGTGCTGTGACCAGCTGACCGATGGCGTCGTGCCCGAGACCGCCGTGGCCATGCTGGGCGGCACGAAGCAGCTCGCAGACGCCCTCGTGGATGCCGGCATGTGGCACCACTCCGAGGAGCGCGGCGAGTACCTCATCCACGACTTCGACCACTACAACAAGACCCGTGACCAGGTCGAGCGTCAGCGTGAGGAGTGGCGGAGACGGCAAGGCAAGTCACGCAAAGGGTCACGGCGTGACAACGGGGTGACACTCGACGAGAGTCATGCCGCTGCTCTCGACCGAGTCAATGAGTCCCGTTCCCGTTCCCGTTCCCGTGTCCCGGAGAATGAATCAACCAGTGGGAACGGGATTCGGGAGGGGGGTTCCAGGGGGGATCTGACCAGCATCGGCGCCGTGCTGCCGGGAGGCGTGCGCTGATGGATCGTCTCGAGACGTGCCTGCTCTGCGGCCACATGGATCTCGGCGTCCGGATGGCGCTCGTTCGCTACCGCAAGGGCGAGCCCTACGGCTCGATCCCTCGCTGCAAGGACGTGGATCGATGTCGGCGCCGCGTCGAGGCCAACGGCGACGAGTGGCCGGTGGCCGACACGCCCGCACAGCTGGGTATCGAATGAAGCGCCGCAAGATCCACCTCGGCACCCCGGCCCAGCGGCCGGGCGACGAAGGCGAGGCCCTGTGCCACGCCCACTGGGGCGGCGTGTGGCCACTGATCGTGGTGCCACTGAGCCTGCCCCCTCACCCGTCGGTCGACTGCTGCCGCTGCCTGGCCGGCCTGCGGGTCCTGCGGGATGGCGAGACTGTTGCATCGTCACGCCGCGACGCCGCAACAGTTCCGATCAGTTCGCGGCTGGCAGCCGCAGGGGCCACGTCGTGAGCCCGGGACCGCGACAGCGCCGGCGGCGCGACCGGGACGCGCGGACCGAGATCGAGCGCGCCATGCCCGAGGCCGACCTCCAGGCCGGTATCGAGGACGCCCTGGCCGCCGGCGGCTGGCTCTACCACCACGACGAGCAGGCGCTCATGCGGAGCGGCTCGATCGCGACGTCGTACTCCGGGCAGACTGGCTGGCCTGACATCGTCGCGGTGCACCACGAGCGCGGGCTCCTGGTCGTGCTCGAGCTCAAGAGCCACCGGGGCCAGCTGACGGCCGAGCAGTGGCGCTGGCTCCACGCCTTCGAGGCCGCCGGCATCGACGTGCGCAAGGTGAAGCCGGCCGACTACGACGACCTAGTCGACTTCCTGCTCGGCGATCGCCTCATCGGGCGACACCGCCGGCCTGTGGGAGCGGGAGCATGACCCTGACCGCCCCGGACCTCGGCCACGGCACCGGCGAGATGTACATCGGCGGTCCCGCCATGGGGTCGTGCTCCTACTGGGTGCGTGCTGATGGCAGGCGCGTGGCGCTGTCGCCCCGGCAGCTGCAGGCGCTCTCGCTGTCGTTGCAGCACGGGGCGGACGAGGCCGCGTTCCGCATGGGCATCACCACCAAGACGATCAGGAACCTGCTCACCCGCCTCTACCGCAAGCTCGGTGTCTTCGGACGCTTCGAGGCCGCGGTCACCCTCGGCTGGGTCCACATCCCACCCGAGCTACTAGATGCCCCGCTAGAGGCACGGGAACTAGTTGAGTCCCCTCCGATAGGCGGGAGGGCCTTGGCAGGCCCAAACGGGGGCCGCTCGCTCGGCCGTGGGCGGCCCCCACTCACGCCTCCATGGCGACTACTCCGGGCTCCCCTCGCCCGAGATGCCTGGCGAGGTCCACGACACGCAGATCCGGAGACGCTACTGATGACGCTCGCTCAACCCCGACACGAAGGAGGTCGCATGGCCGTGGCCACGAAGCCGGCCGGCAGGGAGACGCCGGCATCGAGCCGAGACGAGTACGTCGACCTGAGCCGGCCTTCGCCGATGTCGACGCCGTGGTGGTCATCACCGACGGCCAGAACGGCCGCACCGGCCATGCGGTCATGCGGCCCTACCAGCTGCGCCTGGCCAGGGCGCGGGACCTGCTCGAGCTGCCCGGTGTCGAGCGCCTCGAAGTCGTGCCGATCTGCCAGGTCCGGGACATCACCCGCCTGGTGAGGGGGGACCGATGACGGCCCAGGTGGTGAAAGTCAAGCGCAAGCCACAGCGGCGCCTGGTCGACCGGAACGACATCGGTGCATGGTGCTTCATGTGCGAGAGCGCCCACCGACACGACGAGCCTTGCAGGGACCGCCGGTGATGGCAGCCCTCGTGTTCGGCCGGGCCGACCCGGCCAGGTACACCGCCCCGGAGCCGGACTGCATCTGCGGGCACTCACGAGCAGCTCACCGCGAGGTCGGCTGCGTGGGCCCGTTCCGCGGTGCCGCCGATCTGGACCGCTCGTGCCGGTGTCTCGCCTACGAGCTCGAAGGCGACGAACCCTGTGAGCTCCACGGCGACCAGTGCCCGGGCAGCGAGACGCTCTGCCTCGGAGAGCCAGAACAGGGTGGCATCGACCCCGACCCGGGGCCGACCGATGGGTGACCGCGGCATCTGCCACCGCTGCCGTGGCCGCGGCACCAGCTGGACCGGCGGGCCCACACATCGGGAGTGCTACTCGTGCAAGGGCACCGGCCTGGTCGGGGCGAGCGCAGAGGCGTGCACCTGGCACAACCCCCAGCTACCACCGAGGGGGGCCGGTGACCTACGCCGGACCGCTCGAGGACGCGCTCGAGGCCGTCGCGCGTGAGTACGAGAGCGCCCGCCTGAGCCATGCCCCCATGCACTCAGCCCACGAGGGCTGGGCCGTGATCGCCGAGGAGCTCGATGAGCTCTGGGACCACGTCAAGCACGACACGGCCGGCTCACCGGAGGCAGCGAACGAGGCGATCCAGATGGCGGCCATGGCGATCGCCTTCGCCCTCGAGGTTTGCGGGTGGCCACGACCAGACCCGACCGACGAGCTCAGGAGGTCGGGCGCACTGTGACCAATGGGGCCGTGGAGCTGCTCACCGTCGTCGAGGTCGCGGACCGCCTGCGCGTGTCGCGGCGGACGGTCGAGCGTCTGCTCAAGCCGCCGAAGGGCTCCCCCAGGCTGCGATCGCTAAAGGTCGGCCGGCGGCGCCTGGTGAAGACCAGCGAGCTCGCGGCCTACATCGCCCACCAGCAGAAGCTCGAGAAGCTCGGCCCTACCAGGCTGCCGTAGACTCCGCCCGTGGCCAGAGAGCAGGGGGAGCCTCAGAAGCGCAAGCCGCGGAAGCACCGCCGCGGTGAGGGCTCGACTTACTACGACAAGGCGCAGGAGCGTCACGTCGCGCAGTTGTCGCTTGGCATCGACAAGCGCACCGGCCGCCGGCGGCTCGTGCGGCGCACCACGAAGGACGAGCGCGAGGTCGACGCCCTCCTGGCCCACCTGCGCCACCGCTACATCGGCGTCGGCGAGGTCGGACTCCAGACGCTCGACGAGTACCTCGCGGACTGGCTGGCCGCCACCAAGCCCACGATCGCGCCGCGCACCTATGAGAGCTACAGCGGCCTCATCGAGCACCACGTGAGCCCGCTACTCGGCGGGATCACGTGGTGCTCCGGCCCGTGGACGTCAAGCGCCTGATCCGCGAGTGCCTGGACGGCGGCCTTTCGCCGACCACGGTCCACCGCGTCGTCGGGGTGCTCCGGATGGCCCTGGCGCAGGCGGTCGCGGACGGCGAGCTCACCACCAACGTGGCCAAGGTGAAGCTGCCGAAGGTCGAGCGCGATCGCGTGACCGCCATGACGCCGGCGATGGCGGAGAAGATCCTCGAGGCCGTCGATGGCCACTACCTCGAGGCCATCATCACGCTGCTCCTCGGCTGCGGGCTGCGCGTGGGTGAAGCCTGCGCGCTCGACTGGCGCGATGTCCGCCTGCCGGAGCCCGGCCAGTCGCTGACCGGCCACGAGGCCGTCACGGTCCGGCGCGGCAAGACGAAGGCCGCCCAGCGCGATGTCCCGCTGCCGGCGTTCGTGGCCGTGTCGCTCATGGCCCACCGGGCCAGGACGCCTCGCTACGGCCCCAGCGAGCCGGTGTTCCTCGGGGTGCGCGGCGAGCGCATCCGGCGGGACCACGTCTCACATGCCTTCCCCCGGCTTCTCGAGGACCAGGGCCTGCCGAAGATGCGCACCCACGATCTCCGACACGGCACCGCCACGCTCCTGGTCGCGAAGGGCGTCCCCCTCCCGGTCGTGGCGGACATCCTGGGCCACTCAGACCCCTCAATCACGGCCGCCGTCTAC
>CAYZDQ010000046.1:0-9579 GCA_964476955.1 uncultured Anaerolineaceae bacterium | reverse complement strand
GGGGGTAGCTGTGCGCGACGGGCAGCCCACGTCTGCGGATACGTAGGATCACCTACTGCCAGACCTCCGACGGGTTGACGCGTCTTCCCGCTCGGGCGTATCCTCGGACGGACCGGCAGGCTTCGACTCCTGCTGTGTCGCCGCCATGCAAGCCGCCGCCTCGCCTCCGCTGGCAACCATCCCGGTCACCGCGGGTCGGAAGTCGAACGGGACTGCTGGCGGCTTGACCGTCCTCCCATCCGGGCGTATCGTCGCCTCGCTCCGGCTCTCGTGTGGCCGACGTGACCGGAGCACGTCGGCGCAGGGTCGCAGGACCCCCAACGCACGAACGAAAGGATCGGATCATGGCACGAGTGACACCGGACGAGTACGCGGCTAAGCATGCCGCGCGCCTCAAGGCGGCGACCCCGGATATCCGCCGCGGCATCGAGCGGACCCAGACCGCACCGGGCGAGGCCGCGGTACGCGAGCAGGACAAGCTGCTCAGTCGATTCCAAGAGGCCGTCGCCTCTGGCCGCTGGGCTGCGGCGACGCGCAGCGTGAGCCTCCAGGACTGGCAGGCCGCGGCCATCGACAAGGGCCTCGGCCGCATCGCGGCGGGCATCGACGCGGCGCAGGACAAGCAGGTCGCGATGGCCGGTCGCCTGCTCGCGGCGGTCGATTCGGCCGCTGGCAAGGCGCGGGCGATGCCTAGCACCACGCTCGAGGACAACATCAATCGGTCCGCCACGTTCATCCGTGAGATGAGTAAGGCCAAGGGTCGGATCAAGACCGGCTAGCCGATACCGGCTAGCCCACCAGCAAGGGAAGGATCGGACTCATGGCAATCCACACCGTCGCGTTCTGGGAGAACATCGATCAGGCGGGGTCGCTCACCGAGCTAGCCGCCGCTGGCGGCGAGGTGACCCTCTTTACGTCGGGCGATGACATCAGGATCCCGTCGGATATGACGAACATCGTCGCGGTCGCGGCGATGATCGCCTCTGGCGGCGTCGATGCTCGGCTCGTGTCGCCGTCGCTGCGTCGCTTCGTCAATCACCAGATCGCACCGCTCAACAGGCTTACCGACGGCAACGTCGAACCGGCGACACGCAACCTCGTACAGGACCTGCGGGCGAATCCGATCGTGCTCGATGCGCTCGAATCGCTCAATGGGCAGGCTGATGCCAACCCGACCGCGGCGGCCGATCAGTCGATCGTCGTCTGGCTGTCCGACGGGCCGGTCGCGCCGCTCGCTGGCGGCATCATGCGGACCGTGCGCTGCACGGCCAGCATCACCGCGGTCGCGGGCTCGTGGACGAACGGCACGCTCTCGTTCGACCAGGACCTGCCCGCTGGCCGCTATGCCGTCGTCGGCATGCGTGTCCAGAGCAACACGATCGTCGTGGGACGGCTCGTGTTCGTTGGCGGCGCCTACCGTCCGGGCGTCCTCGGCAACGATTCCTATCAGCATGAATCGCTGCCGCTGTGGCGGTTCGGGCAGATGGGCGTGTTCGGCGAGTTCGACAGCAGCGCGCCGCCCACGATCGACCTGCTCTGCAACGACGCGGATACGGCTCAGGTCGTCTGGCTCGACCTGATGCCGATCGGCTAGGTCCGCCATGGCATCGCTAGGGGACCTCATCAGTGCGCGATTCGGTGTCCTCACCGAATCGCGCATCGATCGTTCGACCTCGACGGTCGGCACGAGCGCCGAGGAGGTGCTACGGCATGACCCTCGGCGCCTCGCGGCCCTGATCGTCAACCTCTCGGGCAACACCATCTATCTGGCGCCTGATCGGGTGCCGAGCGCGACGCGCGGCATCCGGCTCGGGGCGAACGGCGGCAGCTACGCGGTCGTCTGGGATCAGGACTGGGACGCGGTCGGGCTCGAATGGTATGCGGTCGCGAACGTGGCTGGCTCCGAGGTGTTCATCCTCGAACACCTGATCGTCGCGCCCTCCGAAGGGGGTGCATCGTGAGGGTCACCGACGGCGCTAGCCTCCAGGCCAACGCCGAGGGTATCGCGTTCGCGTCGGGTGCTCGGACCGCGAGCCAGAACAGCGCCGATATCGTCAACGATTACGGCAAGAAGCTCTATGTCTACGTGGACGTGACCGCGCAGCCGGGCGGAGGCGAGACGCTCGGGGTGGCGCTCCAGATGAGGGACCCGGTGACCGGCGACTACGTCAATCTCATCAACGCTCAGACGCTTTTCACCGCGGCGATCGGCAAGCGGGTCCTGGTCTGTTCGGAGGGGAGTGTGGACGGTGACTATGGCGGCGCGGTAGGGGCACTCGCGGTCCTGCTGCCGCGGACGTTCCGCATCAGTACCGTGCATTCCGGCTCTGGCTCGTGGACCTACTCGGTCGGCTATCAGCTGATCGGGTGACCGGGGAGCCGCACCGATGGGCCTGAAGGCGGACGCGATGTTCGATCACGTGCTGCAGTCGATCCGCTCCGAAGGCGTGCCTACGTTCATGGCCGTCGTGCTCGTGCTGCTCTATGGCTGGCTCGTGGTCGATGGCCGGGATATCCCGTCGGGACTCGACACGCTGGTCGGGCTGGTCGTGGCCTACTATTTCGTCAAGCGTACCGATCAGCGCGCTGCCCATAATGGTGCGGTCGCTGTACTCACCGAGCAGCGCATCCGCAACGGAGGATCGAACCATGGCTGAGCCACTGACCGCAGAGGACAAGCGGGAGATCGACCGCCAACTAGACGCGCTCAAGCGGGCCGACGAACTGATCATGCGGGCCAAGCAGGCCGGGATCGACGTCAGCACCCATGAGGCCGAGGCCAAGGCGCTCACGACGAAGCTGACGAACATCCGCCGAGCCTTCTTCCCGACCGGCGGCTGACATGGCCAAGCCGAAGCTCGGCGTCGACCTCTCCCACTGGCAGGGCTCCGGTGGGATGGCGCAGGGGCGTTGGGATGCGCTCAAGTCATGCGGTGTGCGGTTCGCCATCATGAAGGCGACGCAGGGGACATCGTTCGTCGATGACGCCTTCGCGGTCAACCTGCGACGTGCGAAGGCGCGAGGTTTCGAGGTCGGCGCGTATCACTTCCTGCAGCATGGCTCGCCGGTCGCGCAGGCCAGACACTTCCTTCAGACGGTCCGTCAGGCGAACGGTGGCACGCTCAAAGACATCCTCCTGGTCGTGGACGTCGAACGTGTCCCGACCAAGACCACGGCCGATGATCCGCGTGGTCCCGACGTCGAGGGCTTCCTGCGCCACCTCGCGAAGGAGGCACCGAACCGGACCCGGCTCGTCTATACGGGGATCGGGTACTGGGGGCAGATCGGCAATCCTAAGCTGGCGCATCTGACGCATGGGCTCTGGCTCGCTTCGTGGCCGGGCGGACCCCACTACTGCAAGGACCCCAAGCTCCCCGACCGCGCGCCGCTGCGCCAGTTCGGCGGCTGGTCGAAACGGCCCGATATCTGGCAGTTCGGGCTGCTGCGCTACAGCGGCAACCGGATCGACGGGAACGCGTTCTATGGGTCGATGGCCGAGCTACAGGCGCTGTTCCGGGGAAAAGCGCCGGCCGGCGACGATGGGGCCGGCAAAGATGGTGGCGGTGGTGGCAGCGGCTGGTTCGGCGGGCTCGATCTTGAGGCGCTGCTGGAGAGCCTGCGAAACCTGATCGATGATCCGCTCGGGATGGTCGATGACGTCGGCGGCGCCATCGAGGACGCCCTCAAAGGCACGTTTAAGACGGTCCGCAACGTCCTGCGCTCGCTCGTGTCCGCCATCAAGAACACGCTGGGCGACCTCGCGAAGCGAGCCGCGAACGTGCTCGCGAAGCAACTGCGGCAGGTGTTCGACGTCGTCGATGACGTCGTCCGCGGATTACGCGACGGCCTCGAGCGCGTCATCGGCAAGGTGACCCGCGGTCTGCGCGACCTCGTGGACGACGTCGCCGACACGGTCAGGCGTCAGGTCGGCCGTATCCTCGATGGCGCGGCCGAGGCCGTCCGGGGCATGGCCGAGACGGTGTCGCGGCTCACCGACGACGTCATCGGCAGCGTGTCCGACGCGCTCTCGACGGTCGGCGCCGCGGTCGGAGCCATCATCGACGACGTGACCGCGGGTGTGGGCTCGCTGCTCGATGCTGCGGGCTCGATCCTCGCGAAGCTGGGTTCGGACACCATCGCGACCGTGGCGGACGTCCTGGAGCGTTCCAGGGCCGTCCTGGACGACGTGGCGGGCCGTGTCAACGAGCACGTCGAAGGGGTGCTCCGGGATATAGCGCCGGTCGTGGACGCGTTCGCCGAGACGGTGACCGGCCTACCCGCCGCGCTCGTGGACGTGGCCAGTGAGATCGTGGACGGCATCGTGCCGGTCCTCCAAGACGCGGGCAAGGACGCCGCCGGATTCCTCAATGACCCGATCGGTGGCATCCTCGGCGCCTTCTTCGGGCAGGAGGCGCCCGAACTGGTGGATCGGATCGAAGGCATCATCAAGCGGATCGAGGACAACCCCAAGACACCCGAGGACGTCAAACGCCTCACGCGGCCGGGCATCCTGCCCGCCATCCCGTTGATGGGCCTCGTGGTCGCGGTCGCGATGCCGGTCATCATCGGCTCGCTGGCGAACACCGTGCTCGGCCCGACGTTGCAGGTGATGGTGCAGGAGGAGAATCGCCTCATGCGCCCGACGCTGCTCGGGCTCGCGGACGGCATCAACGCGGTCTATCGGGGCGAGCGTGATCAGGCGTGGTTGCTCGACGTCGGGTCGCAGCTGGGCTATGAGGACGAGGACATCCGGCTCGCGCTCGGGACGCAGCGCCCGTTGCCGAACGTCGGGGACGTGCTGACGTGGCGCCATCGTCAACTCGTGAGCGATGCCGAGGCGCGAGACGAGCTACGCGCTGCGGGCTGGACCGATGAGCGGATCGGCCGCTACATCGAGGCGAGCGTCATCATCCCTCCGCTGTCCGACCTGGTCCGGTTCGCGGTCCGCGAGGCGTTCCCTGGTCAGGACGCCTACCGCGAGACGCAGGCCGAGACGCCCGCACGCTTCATCGACGAAGCGGCCAAGATCGGCCTGCCGGACACGGCCGCACGCTCGTACTGGGCCGCGCATTGGGTCCTGCCGAGCGTGTCTCAGGTGTTCGAGATGTTCCAGCGTGGCGTCATCGACGCGGCCGAGCTTGACCGCTACCTCATCGTCGCGGACGTCATGCCCAAGTGGCGCGAACGGCTCACGTCGATCAGCTACACGCCGTTCACGCGCGTCGATATCCGGCGCATGCACGCGCTCGGGCTGCTCGATGACCGGGGCGTCGAGCGCGCCTATCGGGACATCGGCTATAGCCCGAAGGACGCCAAGGCTCAGCTAGCCTTCGTGCAGGCACTCAACAACGCTGATGAGAAGGCCGCGAGTGCGCCCGAGCGCGACCTGACGCGCTCGGACCTCACCGGGGCGTATCGAGACGGGCTCCTGACGCGTGAGGCCCTCGTGAGCGCGCTCACGACGATCGGCTACGATGATGATGAGACGGCCCTGATCGTGGCCCGTGAGGACCTGCGCGTGGAGACGGCCGAACGCAGGGAGACGAAGGGCCTGATCGTCGATGCCGCGGTCGCCGGGCTCATCGAGTACGGCGAGGCGCAGGACCGGCTGGCCGCGGCCGGGCTCACGACCGATGAGCAGGCGTTGACGCTCGACACGATCGAGCGGCGACGGGAGGCACGGCTCGCGGCGCCGACGCGAGCCGACCTGTTCCGCTTCCACAAGGCGCGGATCATCGATGCCGATGAGCTACGCGCCGCGCTCGGGGATCTCGGGTATCGTGAGCCGTGGCTGAGCCGCTACATCGCGCTCGCGAAGACGAAGCTGTCACCGATCGAGGAGGCCGACTGATGGGATTGCGCGAGACAGGGATGGTCTGGTGCCGACTGTGTGAGCGATGGGTCCGAGCGCCGAAGGGGACGCTCGCGAGCCATCACATGCTCCATCGGCTGAGGCGGATATGACGCAGGCTCGACGCCCGCCGGTCGATGCCCTCATCACCGAAGCGATCGAGCGGACACGGCGACTCCAAGAGGCGGCACGCGCCGCGGCTCGGGTCCGGGAGCCTCTGGTCCCCTCCTCACCGGAGTCTCCCGAACCCGAACCTCAGCCGAGGCGGATCGGCGAGACGACGCCATCGGAGCCAACGACACCCTTCCGATAGTCGCGAGCGAGCACCTTGCGGGTGCGATGGATCAGCTGGCGCCCGATATCGCCTGACGCCACAGCCCCTTTGAGCCCGACGAACGTGTCCTGTTCGAACGTCCGCGGATCGATCCGGGTCGCGTTGCGGCGGACGCCTTTGATGGTCGGCACGCCATCGGCCTCGTAATCCTTGGCGCCCCAGATGATGAGCCTGTCGATCGTGCGCTCGTGCTTGAGACTGCCGAGCCCGGAGCGGCTCAGGACGGCGCTGGACGGCCCAGGAGCGCCGGGCAGGACGAACATCGAGTCAGTGTCCACATAGGCGACGAAGTCCCGTCCTGCGTCTTCCAGCAGTGCCAGGAGCGCCATCCGAGCGGCCGCGGTGACGGTGGCGGCGATGGCCGGATGGGATTCGGAGGATTCGACCTCACCGACCAGCTCCTGCCAGAGCCCGCCGAGCGCGCGGTACTGATGCACGATGCCGGTGTCGAGGTCGACCTCGATCCATGATCGGGCGATGGCAGGATCTACCTGGTCGACGGCCTCGTACACGCGCCCCTTCTGTCCGAACTTCCCATAGAGCGCGTTGAGCATGAGCTTGCAGACCATCGCGTCATTAGGATCGCCGCGCTCCTGCGCCTCGCGCCGACGCTGCCACCACTCGGCGACGTAGCTCGCGAAGATCGTGGCCTGCCGGTAGAGTGCGGCGTGATGGACCTCCACGACCCGACCCTGAGCGAGCGCGTGCCGGAGTTCTGGTGCTGCCAGTCTCGCGCGGTAGCGTCCGACCGGGAAGATCAGGCGCCCCTCGTGCTCGACCGGATAGTCTGCCGCAGTCGTCTCGATCACTACGTCGGCCACGCCGCCCAGGTCGGACAGCGCCTCGGCAAGCTCATCGACGCGCAGGGAGCGATACGTCCCCAGGAGCACGGTCGGCATCGGCTCTGCGGCCATGACGCTCGGATACTGGCTCGTGACGTCATAGACCTCGACGGGACCGCGGACCGGACCTAATCGGAACGCCTCGGTGCGCCCGCCGTGATAGGCCGCTCGGGCCAGTCCGAGCGCGTCGGGATCGGCATCGATGAGCACCGGAGCCTCCATATGCCGATGACGCCACGCCACGAATGCCTGCCCGGCGATCGTCGGCGCCAGATGACCGAGCCGCCAGGAGCGGACCCGGCCCATGAGAGCGCGCATCGCTTCGAGCACGACCTCTACGTCTCGACGGCAGTAGGCATCCCACGCCCCCATCGGCGCATCATCCGCAGGCATGTCGAGCTTCTCTAGCCCGAGTTCGGCGCCGATGACCGCGAGCGGCATCTTCCAATAGTTGAGCGAGTCCACGGCCATGATCGTCCGCCTGCCATCTCGCCATCGCAGGATCGTCGGCGGATCGTCGATGACCGCGGACCGCAGGGACCAGCCTAACTCGGGCAGGACGCGAAAGGCGTCAGTGACGCGCAGGTCGAACCCGAGATTGTGGGCCATGAGCCACGCTCGGCGCCGATCACCGACCGAGTCCGCGACCGCGCGCCAGAGCGTGTAAGGGTCCTCGAAGCGGAGCCAGCGGACCGGTGACCAGCGCATGCCCCGATGGCGCCACGTCATCGCCAGCCAGCCGAACCACAACCGCGCCTCGACGGTGTCGGGCCCGGCGGGCACGCTGCGCGTCTCGGTGTCGAACACGAGGAGCCGGTCAGGCAGCGAGGATCCGCGACCGGGACGCAGCAGGTGGGGATGCCTCAGAGGATCGTGCCGCGCTCGCCCGCCGAGACCGCGGAGCGCAGCACGACCTCGGACAGGTCCATCGGCAGGTAACGCGAGCGGTCGGTGCCGACCTGCTCGGCGACCGATTCCATCTCCCCGACCGTCGTGACGCGGTCGGTGGAGAGCGTCACGTAGCGGCTCACGCCCTCACCGGTCACCGGATCGGCCCCGCGTAGCTCGGCCACGAAGGCGTAGCGTCGCAGCGTCCGCGTCCGTGCCGGTGCGAGGCGCGCGACGTCGGGACGTCGATCCTTGCGCACGAAGCGCAGGCGATCATGGCGCTGCTCATCACCCCGGAGCATCGCGAAGTCCGACAGGAACGACGTGCGGCGATAGCCCATGCCCGCGACCCGGAGCGTCTCGAGGGTCTGATTGGCCGAGAGTCCACGGGTCACCGCCGAGCGCAGGAACGGGAGCGCCTTGATCCCCTGCGGGCTCAGGCGCCCGACGAAGCGGCTAGCCACAGCGGTGACGCCGTGGTCGGACATCCGGCAGCGGACGCCCCTGCGCCTCAATCGTGCGAGCCAGGGTAGTCATCTCTTTGATGTAACCCCAGAGCGTCGCATCGATCCACCGGTTGACGCCCGCCGGGTGCTTGACCCGGTAGGCGTCGAACCGGCGACGCAGCAGCTTGTAACGCCGCTGCTCGGGCGTGTCGGGCTTACGTCCGTTCGGCACGGAGCCGCAGGAGAAGGCGCTCGTGCGCGGTCGCGAGTGCGATCATCGCGTCGTCGAGCGCGCCGGGCAACGGCGGACCCTCACCACGAGTCCGCTCGACGGTCGCCTTCTCATAGGCATCGATCGTCGTGGCGACCGAGAGTGTCAGGTCGGACAACATCTCCTCGAACGTGACGGACTCATCGGCTGGGTCCGCCCCAACCGGTCGCTCGGCCGTCACGAGACGACCCAGTACACGCCCTCGGCATCGTAGGCCGAGGCTCGGGCCTCGAACCGACACACGATGGGCATCGCCTCAGGCGGGACCTGCGCGAACGCCTCCCCGATCCGCTTGCCCGCGACGTTAAACACCCGACCATCGAGCAGCGACACCGTCGTCATCAGGTAATCGCCGCGCTCGCCCTGCTGCGTCCGCACGACCGCGGAGGCGACCTCGACGTTCACGCCGTCGATCGAGGCTAGGATATCGTCGTTCGTCTGGGGCTTGTAGAAGTCAGAGAGCTTCCGGGTGGGCTTGTCCTGTGGCTTGGCCATGGAACGGACCTCCTGTAACTGATGGCGAAGTCGGCGGCAGAAGGCACACCGACACTCGATGGGGATGGTGGAGTGGATCGACCGAGGGGATGCCTCGATGAGCCGTGCTCTCATAGCCGACGGCCCTCGGAGCCTCGAACGAACCCGGTCCCATAGCCTGCGATCCAAGCGAAGATCAGGACCGCGACCGTCAGCGGGTCGAACATCGGGCACCCCTCCCGGTCCAGACCGGCGCTGCTGCGATAGCTGCTAGGGGCGCTGTCATGCCGGTCCTAGAGACCGCGGCCAGCTAGTCCGCGGGTGACTCCACGCCCTCAGCGATCGAACGGTACGGCGCGGCCGTCCGATCTGTCTATACGCGATCCTGTGTATCGGCGTTACCTGACCGCGGCCATCAAGCCCGCCTGATGCCGCGGAGTCGATATGAGGTCTGGTCGCGCTGTGATACCCCC
>CAYZDQ010000045.1:0-9695 GCA_964476955.1 uncultured Anaerolineaceae bacterium | reverse complement strand
AGCTGCTGCGCATCGGCACCGCCGTCATCAGCGGTGGCGCGGTCGACTCGCGCCTCGTGACCGAAGGTGTCGTCTTCTTCGCCCTCGCGGGCGAGCGCACCGACGGCCACCGCTTCCTGGAGTCTGCTGTCGAGTCCGGTGCTACTGCGCTCATCATCAGCGAGGATCTGCCCAGTGATCGCCTCGACGGTCTGGCGACCGGGGGGCGCGTGACCGTCGTGCGTGTGCCCGACGTGGCCGTGGCCCTACGCGCGGTCGCCGCTCGCTTCCGCGACCGCTTCGACCCCCTGGTCGTGGGCATCACCGGCTCACTGGCCAAGACCTCCACCAAGGAGCAGATCGCGGAGGTGCTCGAGGAGCGCTTCGTGACGCTGCGTAATCCGGCCAACTGGAACAACGAGATCGGCCTGCCCATGACGCTGCTGCGGCTGCGCCCCGAGCACGAAGCCGTGGTCCTGGAGATGGGCCTCTACACCACCGGCGAGATCGCGCTGCTGGCGGGCCTCGCCCGTCCGTCGATCGGCGTGGTCACCGCGGTACGTGGCGTGCACCTCTCCCGCGCGGGCTCCATCGAGGCCATCGAGGCCGGCAAGCGCGAGCTGGTGGAGGCGTTGCCGGCCGAGGGCTGGGCCATCCTCAACGCTGACGACGAGCGCGTACGCCGCATGGCCGGCCACACCGTTGCGCAGGTGCTGACCTACGGCTTCTCCGACGATGCCGATGTGCGCGCGACCGAGGTCGTCTCGCTGGGCACCGAGGGCATGCGCTTCACGTTGCACCTGGCCGGCGGCCGCTACGGGGTGAGCACACCCATACTGGGCCGCCATGGCGTGCACAACGCGCTGGCCGCGGTGGCCGTAGCCGTCTGTGCCGGCATGGACCCCGCCGACATCATCACCGGCCTGGCCCGGCCACTCACGATGCCGCACCGCTCGCAGCTCGTGCGCGCCGGTGCCTGGACCATCCTCGACGACTCGTACAACGCATCTCCCGATGCTGTCCTGGCAGCTCTGGGCCTCCTCGCAGAGCTGCCGGGGCGGCATTTCGCCGTCCTCGGCGAGATGCTCGAGCTGGGCGCCGGCGCCGAGGCCGAGCATCGTCGCGTGGGCGAGCGGGCAGCCACGCTCACCGATCGGCTGATCGTGGTCGGCGAGGGCGCACGAGCGATCGCCGAAGGGGCCATCGGCGGTGGCCTCGATGCCTCCGCCGTCCAGCTTGCCGCGGACCGGGACGAGGCACTCTCGATGCTGCTGGCAGAGCTTCGCGCCGGTGACACGATCCTGGTCAAGGCCTCGCGCGGCGCGGCCCTCGATCTGCTCGTCGACGGGCTGGTGCTGGCGGCCGAGGCAGGGGAGGCCAAGGCGTGATCGACGGCGAGACGATCGTCTACGGGATCCTCATCTCCTTCGCCATCGTGGTCGTGCTCATGCCGGCCTTCATCCGCCTGCTGCGACGCGTGGGCATGGGCAAGCGCATCCGCATCGAAGGCCCGGAGACGCACTACGCCAAGGAAGGCACCCCGGCCATGGGCGGCCTGCTCATCGTGCTGGTGGTGCTCGGCATCGCCGGCGTCATCGAGCTGATGACCGGCGACTTCCTCGATAGCTCCACCATCGCACCCATCGCCACGCTCGCGCTGGTGGGCCTGCTGGGCACGGCCGACGACTGGCTCAACGCGCGCACCGGCGATGGCATCAGCGCCACCCAGAAGCTGCTGTGGCAGACGGTGGTGGCCGGCGTCGTCGCCTGGCAGATCCAGAACACCTACCAGATCGACCAGCTGGCAGTGCCGTTCGTGGGCGCTGTCGACATCCACCCCATCGCCTTCATCCTCATCGCTGCCTTCGCCATCGTGGCCACCAGCAACGCGGTCAACATCACCGACGGCCTCGACGGGCTGGCCGGTGGCACGCTCATCTTCGCCTTCATCGGCTACATGGTCATCGCCTTCAGCTTCGGCCAGCCCAACCTGGCCGAGCTCTGCGCGCTCATCATCGGCGCGCTCCTGGCTTTCCTCTGGTTCAACGTCCATCCCGCGCAGATCTTCATGGGTGACTCGGGCTCGTTAGCCCTGGGTGCGACCCTGGCGGTCACTGCCGTCATCACCGGACAGGTCCTGCTGCTGCCGCTCATCGGGCTGATCTTCGTGCTCGAGACGGGCTCGGTCATCCTGCAGGTGGCCTCGGTCAAGCTGCGCGGCAAGCGCATCTTCCGGATGTCGCCGCTGCACCACCACTTCGAGCTGTCCGGCTGGGACGAGGAGAAGATCACCCTCCGCTTCTGGATCGTCGGCGCTCTCGCGGCGCTGGTGGGCGTGGCCTTCTACATGGCCACGGTCGGGTTGCTGAGTTGACGTTGATGGCCACACCGCCGGCGTCGGCCATCGACATGGAGGGATTGACACCAGAGGCCTTCCGTGGCGTGCCCGTGGCCGTGCTCGGGCTGGCGCGCAGCGGCATCGCGCTCAGCCGCTTCCTTTGCGACCGGGGTGCGGTGGTGACGGTCTACGACACGCGTACCGCCGACGAGCTCGAAGGTGCCATCGCCGCGCTCGGTGAGCGGCGGCCGCGCCTGCTGCTGGGCCCCGACGTCGACCCGACCCGGGCACTCGAGGGCCAGGCGCTCATCTGCACCTCCCCCTCGATCAGCAGTCGCTACCCCACCACTGAGCCACGCCTGCGCGCTGCGCTGGCAGACGTGGAGGCGGAGGGTCGGGTCTCAGTCGTGAGTGAGGTCGATCTCTTCCTGCGGCTGTGCCCGGCGGCCACGGTTGGCATCACCGGCACGAAAGGCAAGACCACCACCAGCTCGCTGACCGCGGCCGTGCTCGCCGCCGGCGAGGCCCCGACCGTGCTCGGCGGCAACATCGGCGTTCCGCTCATCGAGCGCCTGCCCGAGCTGACGCCCCGCCACCGTGTGGTGCTGGAGCTGTCCGAGCTGCAGCTGCCGACGCTCTCGCGCGGTACCGACATCGCGGTCTACACCCACGTCACGTCCGATCACCTCGACCGTCATGGCTCGCTCGAGGCCTACCGCACCGTCAAGCGCCGGCTGGCCGAGCTGCTGCCTGCTGGTGGCACGCTCGTGCGCAACGATGATGACCCGGTCGTCTCGAGCTACACCGCCCCGGCCGGGGCGCGCACGGTCGGCTACAGCCAGGCACTCCCGGCTCCCGCCGGAGTGGGCGTGGCCGATGGCTGGATCATGGCCGGGGCCGAGCTCGTGCCCGCGGGCCACGACGGACGGATCATGGCCGTCGACGAGATCCCGCTGCCGGGCCGGCACAACGTCAGCAACGCTCTCGCGGCCACGGCCGTGGGTCTGCTGCACGGGCTCCCGCCCGAGGCCATCGCCGGCGCGATCCGTGAGTTCGGCGGGGTCGAGCACCGTCTCGAGCCGGTGGCCGAGATCGGAGGCGTGACCTACATCAACGACTCGCAGGGCACGCAGCCCGATGCTGTCATCGCCGCGGTGCGTGCCTTCGAGCAGCCCCTCGTGCTCATCGCCGGTGGACGCTCCAAGGGCGTGCCCATCGACGCCCTCGCCGTAGTGGTGGCCGAGCGCGTGACCGCGGCCGTACTCATGGGTGAGACGGCCGAGCAGCTGGAGGCGGCCTTCAGCGCGGCCGGCCTGGCCCGGATCGAGCGGGCAGCGTCACTCGATGCAGCCGTCGAGATGGCCACGGCCATCGCCCGTGAATCGACGCCCGCGACCGTGCTGCTGAGCCCTGCGGCGGCCTCGTTCGACATGTTCCGCGACTACGAGGCCCGCGGAGCCGCCTTCAAGGCGGCCGTGGCGGCCCTCGCATCCTCGGAGCCTGGCCGATGACCGAGGCCCTGCGCTTCCCCTGGGAAGATGGCGATCACGCGTGCGAGGTCGCGCCCAGCGCCTTCCGACCACACCGCAAGGACAAGCCGGGCCCGCGTGCGCAAGCCTCACGCAAGCCACGGCCATCGCTTCCCCGCCGCCGCGCCGTCGTTTCCCGCTCGGTGCGGGCCACGACGCCGGTCATGGGCAACACCCGCGGCGTGACCCACGCCAGCCGGGAGGTGATCGTCCACGATCGTACCGCCGGGCGCGTGGTCAACGGACCTCAGCGTGAGCGCCACGAGCCGGACTACCTGCTGCTCGCAGCGGCGGCCGCCCTCGCCGCCCTCGGCATCCTCATGGTCTACTCCAGCGGCGGCCACAAGGCAGCCCTCGAGGGCAGCGTCTTCGACGCCATCGCCGAGCAGCTCATGTGGGGCTTGCTCGGCGGGGTCGTGCTGCTGGTGGTCATGCGCATCGACTACCGCTACTGGCGCAGCTTCTCCATCCTCGGCATCGCCCTGGCGGTAGTGCTGCTGGTGCTGGTGGTGGGGCCCAGCATCCCGCCGTTGCTGGAGCCGCTCAACATCAACGGGGCCACACGCTGGCTGAAGATCGGGGGCCTGCCCTCGTTCCAGCCCACCGAGCTGGCCAAGCTGGCGCTGGTCATCTTCCTGGCCCACTGGCTGGCCAAGCAGGGCAACAAGGTCGGCTCCTTCCGCTCGGGCATGCTGCCGTTCCTGCTGCTCATCAGCGTGTTCGCCGGGCTGGTGCTACTCGAGCCAGACCTGGGCACGACCGGCGTGCTGGTGCTGACCGGCTTCACCATGTTCTTCGTGGCCGGCGGCAGCATCTGGCAGCTGATGATGCTGGTGCCTCTGGGCGTGGTGGCCGTGGCCGGAGTGGTCATGACCAAGGCCTACATGCTCCAACGCGTGCTCATCTTCCTGGACCCCTTCGCCGATCCCTCCGGCCAGGGCTACCAGACCGTGCGCGGCATCTACTCGCTGGCCTATGGCGGGCTCACCGGCAAGGGGCTGGGCCAGAGCCAGCAGCCGTCGGGGCTGTCGGTGCCGGCCGCGGAGAACGACTTCATCTTCGCGGTGGTGGGCCAGGAGTTCGGCTTCCTAGGCTCGGTCGCGGTCATCGGACTGTTCCTGCTGCTGGCCTGGCGCGGCATGCGCGTGGCCATGAACGCCCCCGACACCTTCGGGGCCCTGGTGGCCCTGGGCATCACCTCGTGGCTGACCTACCAGGCCTTCATCAACATCGCGGTCGTGGTCAGCCTCATCCCCATGACCGGCATGCCGCTACCGTTCCTGAGCAAGGGCGGTACCTCGCTCGTGGTCGTTCTCGCGGCCGTGGGTATCCTTCTGTCCATCTCCCGAGAGTCCGTTACCCGAGGTGCCGACGCGCATGAGGATCCTCATCGCAGCCGGGGGCACCGGCGGCCACATCTACCCCGCCTTGGCCGTCGTGACCCAGCTGCGGACACGGCTGCCTGAGCTCGAGCTGCACTGGCTCGGCGGGCGCCGAGGCCTGGAACAGGACATCGTCCCGGCCGCAGACGTGAGCCTGGACCGTCTGTGGCTGCGCTCGCTGCGCACCGTGGACGCTTCGCTGAACACGATCCTCGACCCGCTGCGCCTGGCAGCCTCGGTGCCGCAGGCCCTGTGGGAGCTGCTGCGCTGGCGCCCAGATGTCATCTACACCACCGGGGGCTATGTGGCCATCCCGGTGCTGGCCGCGGCGGCCTTGCTGCGTATCCCGACGCTGCTCTGGGAGGGCAACCAGATTCCCGGCCGCAGCGTCCGCCTCTCGGCCCGCATGGCTACGCTGCGCACCGTCTCGTACGCCGCCACACAGGCGCGCCTGCCGGCACCGACGCTGGTGACGGGCACGCCCATCCGCGCCCTCGACGGGGTCGACCCGGCTGCAGCCAGGGCTCGCCTGGGCCTGCCGCCAGACCTGCCGGTGATGCTCGTCTTCGGCGGCTCCCAGGCCGTGCGCCGGCTCAACGAGGCCCTGGCCGATGCGGTCGCCGACCTGGTCGAGCGCTGCTGTGTGGTGCACGTGGCCGGCTCCTCCGCCATCGATGAGGCCGAGGCCCTGCGCGCGAGCCTGCGCTCCGATCGACGTGAGCGCTACCATCCGTTCGCGTTCCTGCACGAGGACATGGACGCTGCCCTGGTGGCGGCCGATCTGCTCGTGGGCCGAGCCGGCTCCTCCACGCTGGCCGAGGCCACCGCCGCCGGGCTGCCCATGATCGTGGTGCCCTATCCCCACGCGGCCGCGCACCAGAAGGCCAATGCGGCCGAGATGGTCGATGCGGGCGCGGCGGTGCTCGTCGACGATGCGGACCTTGACGGTGATGCCTTGCGGGCGGCCGGCGACCTGCTCTTCGACGAACGGCTGAGCGCGATGTCCGAGGCGGCTCGCGGCATCGGTCGACCCGGCAGCGCGGCCGCCAGCGTCGGCCTGCTCGAGTCGCTTGCTGCCCACGCATCGCTGCCCACGCAGGCACAGCTCGACGTGCTCACCCGGGATCCCAGCGCGTGAGGCGCCTGACGAACGACGAGCAGCTGCAGCTCGGGGGCGACATCCAGCGACGGCTGGGCATCAGGACCATGCGGAACGAGCCGCTGGGCCGTTTCTCGACCATGCGTGTCGGGGGTCCGGCGGATCTCTTCGCGGAGGTGCGCAACCTCTTCGAGCTGCGCGGCCTCGTCCGTTTCGCGCGCGGCCGGGACATCCCGCTCTTTCTCATCGGCCGCGGCTCGGACCTCGTCATCAGCGATGCCGGCATGGGCGGGCTGGTGGTGCTCGTGCGTGCGGCCGGCCAGCGGGTCGAGGGTGAACGGCTCATCGCCGAGGCCGGCGTGCAGATGGCCAAGGTCGCGACCGAGTCGAAGAAGGCAGGCTTGAGCGGTCTCGAGTTCGGCCTGGCCATCCCGGGCACGGTCGGCGGCGCGGTGTGGGCCAACGCCGGTGCCCACGGTGCGGACGTTCGCGGTGTGCTCACCGAGGCGCTCGTGGCCGGGGCCGACGGCGAGGAACGTGCGCTCGGGCCCGACGAGCTGGGCATGGCCTACCGCGAGACCGCGCTCAAGCACAGTGTGCCGGGGCGCCCCGATGTCGTGCTCGAGGCCACCTTCACGCTCGAGCCGACCGACTCCGATACCATCGCCGAGCGCCTCGCCGACATCCGTCGCTGGCGGCAGGAGCATCAACCCATCGGCCAGAAGTCCGCCGGCAGCGTCTTTCGCAATCCGGACGGGGACTCGGCCGGACGCATCATCGACGAGCTGGGCCTGAAGGAGCGCCGCGTGGGCGGAGCGATGGTCAGCCCGCTGCACGCCAACTTCATCGTCAACACCGGCGGCGCGACCGCGGCGGACGTGCGCGGGCTGGGCGACCTGGTTCGCGAGACCGTGCGTCGCGAGCGCGGGATCGAGCTGGCCTACGAGGTCGAGTTCGTGGGTGACTGGGCCGAGACAGAGGAGGGGACATGACCACCATCGACCACCAAGCGACCGCGCGCCCATGACGCTGCCGCCGACCTCGATCGCGGTCCTGCTCGGGGGCCCCTCGGCCGAGCACGACGTCTCGCTCGTCTCGGGTCGGGCCATCGCCACTGCCCTCGCGGAGGCGGGTCACGGGGTCAGTGGTTGGCTGCTGACGCTCGACGGCCACTGGTGGCGCCTGCCGTCCGCGGCACTCGATCCGAAGCTTCCGCTCGAGTCGTTCCGCGACCCTCTCGCTCTCGGAGCAGAGGGCCCCTTCAGTGCGGCCGTGGCACTCGAGTCGCTCGCGGCGGTCGAGCCGCGCCCGGTGGTCTTCCCCGCGCTGCACGGTCCCTTCGGTGAGGACGGCCAAGTGCAGTCGCTGCTGGAGTCGGCCGGACTCGTCTACTGCGGTGCCGGTCCCGCGGCCTCGGCGGTGGGCATGGACAAGACGCTCTTCAAGCGCGTGGTGGGCACGCTCGAGCTGCCCGTGTTGCCGTGGGCCGAGGTGCGCGCCGCGGAGTATGAGGCCGAGCCCGATCGTGTCATCGAGGGCCTGCGCGAGTTCGCTGCCGGGTTCGCCGACCCACGGCTCATCGTCAAGCCGGCACGGCTCGGTTCGAGCATCGGCATCACCATCGTGCACGAGGTCGGCCGGCCGGAGCTGGTGCCGGCCCTGCAGGAAGCGCTGCGCTACGACGATCTGGTGCTCGTCGAGCCCTACCTTGACCATCCACGCGAGCTGGAGACCGCGGTCATGGGCAACACGCGCCTCGACACGGTGGCCTACGGCCCCGGAGAGGTCAGCCCCGGCAACGAGTTCTACGACTACCAGGCCAAGTACCAATCCAGCCGGAGCAAGGTCGCCGTGGAGGCGGACCTCGAGCCGGAGCTGGCCGAGTCCATCCGCGCGGCCGCGGTCGAGGTCTTCCTGGTCATCGGCGGCACTGGCTTCGCGCGCGTGGACATGCTGCTCTCGAGCGACGGCATCCCCTACATCAGCGAGATCAACACGCTGCCGGGGTTCACGCCTATCAGCCTCTTCCCGCGCATGTCCGCGCTGGGCGGCTATGACTTCGCGGGCACCTGTGAGCGCATCGTCGAGCTCGCGCTCGAGCGTGCCGCCCTGCGCCCGGAGCACCAGCTGGAGCCGGACGACCTGCCGTGACCTTCGCTCGGCCGGGCCGCGACGCAGGCACGATCGCGCCACGATCGGCTCCGCCACCGCCCTCGCGCCGGCACACCACCATCGCGCGCCTGGTCGGAGCGCTCGGGCTCGTGGCCCTCACGGCCCTGCTCTACTGGATGCTGACCGACGAGGCCTTCACCGTGGGCGAGGAGCGGGTCTCGTTCAGGGGCCTGGCCCACGCCGACGAAGCCGAGGTACGCGCGCTCCTCACGGACATCGATCGCGGCCCCAACGTCTTCCGCGTCCGTGCCTCCGACATCGTCGACGAGCTCTCCACGCTGACCGAAGTCGATGCGGCCTCGGCGGTGGTGACGTTGCCCGCCGACGTCTCGGTCACGCTCGATGAGCGCGACCCGGTCTTCATCTGGAGCGACGGTGCCGTCTCCTGGCTGGTCGACGAGAACGGCATGCTCTTCGCGCCGGCCGACCTCGATGCTCCCGTAGCCGACGACGACGCCACCCCCGAGGCTGCTGCTCGCGCTCGCCTGCCGGTGGTCGAGGACGCGCGCCTGCCGGAGGAGCCGCCCACGGTGGGCTCGTTCCTCTCGACCATCGACCTGCTGGCCATGCGCCAGCTGCTGGCGCTCGACACGGAGCTGCTGGGCAGCCGGGCCAGGGACTTCGCACTGCGGGTGGACGACGGGGACGGCTACGTGCTCGAGAGTAACCGTGGCTGGCGCGCGCTCTTCGGTCACTACACGCTGACGGTGCAACCGCCCGACGTCATCCCCGCGCAGGTGCAATGCCTGCAGTGGCTGCTGGCCTCGGAGGAGCGCCTGCTGGAACAGGTGCGTCTGGCTGTCACCGCCGACAGCTGCGGGACCTTCACCCTCTTCGACGACAAGCCGGCCAAGGGCGGCTAGGCTGGCCCTGCGAGTCGGCGCTGCATCGCACACAATGTAGGAGCGTGGTGCGTCGACGCACCGGGCCGGCTAGGGGACCCTCGGAGGGTCGAGGAAGGGAAGCACTTGGAACTCGAAGCGATCCTGGTGGCGCTTGACGTCGGGACGAGCAAGGCCGTGGTGCTCGTCGGTGAGGTCACCAACGATGGCACGCTGGACATCATCGGCAAGGGCACCGTGCCCACGACCGGGGTCAAGAAGGGCCTGGTCAACAACATGGACCAGACCGTCGAGTCGATCCGCTCGGCCGTCGAGCAGGCCGAGCGCCTCTCCGGCCTGACGCTGGAGGCGGCC
>CAYZDQ010000044.1:0-9723 GCA_964476955.1 uncultured Anaerolineaceae bacterium | reverse complement strand
GGTCACATCCATCGAACGCGACCCGGAGCTGGCCGCACGTGCGCGCGAAAGCCTCACTCGGCAGGGCTACGACGTGAAGGTGGTGGTCGGGGACGGGAGCGCTGGTTACGCGCCGGACGCTCCGTACGCAGGCATCGTCGTTGGGGCAGGGTCCCCTGGTGTGCCGGAGCCCCTGTTCGAGCAGCTCGCCGAAGGTGGACGGCTCGTCATCCCCATCGGGGGCAGTCGCTCACAGAGGCTGACGATCGTTCGGCGCTGTGGTTCCGATCGCGAGACGAGGACCGCTGATGGGTGTGTCTTCGTCCCCCTCGTCGGCACACACGGTCATCCCGGCTGAATCGTGCCCTCGGCCCGGTGCTATCCTCGCCCGCGATGACACACGTCTTCATTGCCCCCCATCCAGACGACGTGGCCCTCTCCTGTGGTGGCCTCGTCTCCAGCCTCCGAGAGCTCGGACAGTCCGTCACGATCCTGACGGTCTACTCGGGCGGATCCAGCGCGGCGTCCGACCCCGCCGACTACCAGCGTGCGGCGCTGGGGTTCGGTACCAAGGCCGTGCACCCGGCCACCCAGAGCTTCGACCGCGGCAACATCGGGGCCGAGTACCCGGTCGCGGCCACGGTCGGTGCAGGCGCGCCCTGGCAAGCCGACCCTGACCGCATCGCTGCGACACAGGACCGCGCCAACACCCAGGCACGCCAGTTCTGGCAGCGAGCTGCCTGGTCGCGGAACGCCAACGTCACCAACGACAGCCACGACGACCGCCCGCTGCGGGACGAAGTGCCCAGCCAGGGCAAGCTCACGCGCTCCGACCTGGGCGAAGCCGACGCCAGCACGCTGCGCAAGGCCGAGGACGAGCGCTGGGCCTACTTCATCGAGGCAGCCCTTGTCGACCTGGACCTGCCCGATGCGATCCATCGCGGCTACGAGAGCGACGAAGCGCTGCTGGGTGAGCCCTTCGCGGATGACGAGCCCCCGGTCGACATCCTGCGACGCGAGATCCTGCGGCTGGAGCCTCAGCAGGTCTACTTCCCGCTGGGCGTCGGCGGTCACGTCGATCACCGTCTCTGCCGTGAGGCCGGGCTGGCCCTGCTCGCCGACCCGGAAGGCTGGGTCATGCCAGCCCCCGACATGGCGCCATTGCTGTCGTTCTACGAGGACTTCCCGTACGCGTGGTGGAATGACTTCAACGGACCGTCCGACCTCGCGGGGCAGGAGATCGACGTCCCTGCCGGGCTGGCCCTGGAGGCCCGCTACGCGGACATCAGCGACCAGCTGGAGCGCAAGAACGCCGGCCTCAGGATGTACGCCGGCGAGGTGCAGCGCCTGTTCGACAGCGAGCAGGGCATGCTCGACGCGGTCACCGCGTACGCGGCACGCGTGGCCGAGGCCGGTGGTGTGGGCACGGGTGCAGCTGAGCGCTACTGGAGCGTCACTCGCTCCTGACGCCAGGGCGGCGTCGTCCTGCTGTGATTCCGATCAGGCTTCGTCGGGCGTGCTCGAGACCTTGGCTGCCTGATCCGCGCGCCGATGGATCAGCGGGATGCGGAAGAGGTCCCAAAGGACGCTCAGGCCCAACCGCAACCTCACCCGCATGCGCGAGCCGTGGATGTCGTGCCACATCACCGGCACGATCGCGTACTGGTAGTCGAGCTTGCGCGCGAGGTGGATGACCTCGGCGTCGAAGACGATGCCGTCCGTCCGTAGTCGGCTGAAGATGTCCTGGCCGGCCGCGCGACGGAAGCCCTTGAAGCCGCACTGGGTGTCGGGTACGTCGCCGGTGACCCATGCGCCCGCGAGGGCGCGGTAGACGCGGCCGAGCACACGCCGGTAGGTGGGCTGGCTGGAGCGACGGTCGGATCCATCCGGCTGCACTCGACTGCCGAGGGCGAGGTCGGCCGTCACGAGCGCCTCGGTGAGCAGGGGGATCTGATCTGGCGGTGTGGCCATGTCGGCATCGGTGAAGATGACGAGGTCGCCCTCGGCCGCGAGCACACCAGCCGTGACTGCGGCGCCCTTGCCGGCGTGACGCCGACACAGCACGCGCAGGCTCGGTGGCGATCCATCCGGCCCTGGTCGGGCCTCGGACCGGGCCTCGATGACGTCGACCGTGTCATCGGTGGAGCCATCGTCGACCACGAGCACGTCCCAGCTGCCGATCTCGTCGGATGAGCGGCCCGTGCTCCGAGCCGGTCCACCACGTCGCAGCCACCCGAAGAGCTCGTCGAGGGCAGGGCCGATCCGCTCGGCCTCGTTGTAGGCCGGCAGAACGATCGTGAGGCGGGGGGCGCCCCGGTCGTCGGAGGTCACGAACGTGAGGCTAGCGGGCGTGTCCAGCCCGCAGGATGGCTCCTTGGTCCCATACCAACCCCACCACATCGCAACGCTCCGGACACGAGGACCCCCGGGGATAGCCCATTCGTACCCCCAGAGAGCAGGGTCGGCCGTTGCTAGTGTGAGATGGCCATGGCGATCCCTGTCCTGCTCTTCGCGATCGCGCTCGCCGTGCGCGTGGTGATCGCGCTGCTCTTCGCCGACCCCGCCTATCCCGATGCCCTGTACTACGCCAACCTGGGCCGGGAGCTGGCTGCGGGCGGTGGCTTCAGCATGGACTACATCTGGAACTTCGTGGAGGTCGGGGGCACGCTGCCCGAGCAGGGCACGCTGCCGATCCCCTCGAACGCCCACTGGATGCCGCTGGCAGCACTGGTGCAAGTGCCGTTCATCTGGATCCTGGGACCCACGCCCGTCGCCTCCGCCCTGCCCTTCTGGCTGGCCGCTGCTGCCACGGCACCGTTGACCTGGTTCATCGGGCGCGACGCCGGTCTGCTCAGCTGGCAGGGTGCCGCGGCCGGGCTGCTCGTGGCTGTGCCGGCCGGCGCGACGTCATTCCTGGGCCAGCCGGACAACTTCGCCATCTTCATGCTCCTGGGAGCGACGGCGCTCTGGCTCTGCGGCCGCGGACTGCGCGGCCACCGCTGGTCGTTCGCCGCGGGAGGCCTCGTCGTAGGCCTGGCCTTCCTCTCTCGCAACGACGGGGTGCTGCTCGGCCTGCCCTTCGCCCTGGCCTTCCTCTACGACCTGTTGCGTCAGCCCCGGTTGACGCTCATCGGCTGGCGACCCGCGATCGCCTGTGCGACCGGATTCGTGCTGGTGGTCGCGCCCTGGCTCTGGCGCCAGCTAGAGGTCTTCGGTTCACTCTCACCCTCGTCAGCCGGCGGACGCATCCTCTTCATCACCGAGTACCGCGAGCTCTACAGCGTCAGCAGCGTGACCACGCTGGAGGCCTTCCTGGAGCAGGGCTGGGGAAGCCTCCTCGAGAGCCGGCTGGTCGGACTCTGGGACGCGCTGCTCATCTTCGTGGCCTCGCCCATGCTGGTCCTGCTGGTGCCGCTCCTGCTCAGCGGCATCTGGGTCAGCCGTCGCAGTTCTGACTTCGCACCCTGGTTCATCTACGCCCTGGCGCTCTTCCTCTTCACCGCCCTCGTCTCTGCGGTGCACGTACCTTTCGGGACCTTCATCCACTCTGCCGTAGCGCTGCTGCCGCACGCGTACCTGCTGGTCATGGTGGGCGTGGCCGCCACTGTCGGCTGGATCGCTGCGCGCCGTCCGAGCTGGGATGGGCCGCGGGCCAGCCGCAACATCGGCTTCATGGTCGTGGGCGTGGTCATGGCCGTTACGGTGTTCGCGACCCTGGCTACCGTGGACGCCTGGAAGCGAGAGCGGGACGGACGCGTGGACGTGCTCGCGGCGCTGGACGAGCTTGCCTCCCCTGACGACATCGTGATGAGCCCTGATGCGGGCGCGTATCAGTACCATGGCGACTGGGCCGGGATCGTGACACCGGACGATCCCCTGCCGGTGGTGGAGGAGGCCCTGCGCCTGTACGACGTGCGCTGGCTGGTGCTCGAGGGCGACCACCCGACGGTGGGCCTGAAGCCGGTGCTGGCGGGCGAGGAACGGCCTGACTGGCTGTCCGAGCCGCTGGTGCTGGTCCCTGCCCTGCCACCCGAGGACGATGAGGAGCTGGAGGAGGAGCCACTGCCTCGAGCAGCCCTCTACGCGGTGTGCCTGGAACCGGAGGATGCGCGGTGCACGCCATGAGGCTGCTCATCCCACTCGGTCTCTACGCACTCGCGCTGGTGGTGCGCCTGCTCGCTGCCACCGAGCTGCCCTTTCCCACCACGGAGCCGTCCGCCTACTACGTGGGCGTGGCCCAGAACCTGATCGCCGGCGATGGTCTCGTCAGCAACAGCGTGTGGAGCTATGCCACACCTCCTCTGGAGGTCCCCAAGCCGGCCTTCGAGCTGTGGCTGCCCCTGAGCACGTTCGTTTCGGCGGCGGCCATGGCCGTGCTGGAATCATCGTTCCGGGCGGCCCAGGTCGGCGGAGCACTCCTGGGGGCCGCGGTGGCGCCGCTTGCCTGGGTGGTCGGCCGGGAGGCGGCCAACGCGCAAGGGCTGGATTCGCGCCGCGGAGGTGCGGTGGCCATCACCGCCGGCCTGCTGGCCGCGGTCCTGAGCCCGCTCGTGCTGGGCTCGATCGTGCCCGACTCCTACATGCCCTTCACCGTGTTCATGCTCGCGGCTGCGCTGCTCGTGCCGCGGGTGGTCGGCAGCCGCGATGGCCACGACGACGTCTTGCCGCCGAGCCTTGTCGCAGGCTTGGGACTGGGCCTGGCCATGGGCCTGGCCTACCTCGCCCGGCAAGAGGTCATCTGGATGGGCCTGACCGTGCTACTGATGCAGGGCTGGGTCCTGCGCTGGCGACCTACCGGCGCCCGGCTGCGCGAGGCAGCACGCCGTCTCTGGCCGGTCGCGCTCGGTGGGCTCGTGGTGGTCGTGCCCTGGCTCATGCGCAACTGGCTCGAGCTCGGGAGCCCCTTCCCGGGCCAGGCCGTCGAGAACATGTTCCTCGTCGACAACGAGGACATCTTCGCCTTCACCGATCACCCGGATGCCGCCACCTACCTGGGGCAGGGCCTGGCCACGGTGCTGACGAACCCGGTCCGCGCCAGCTGGGACAGCCTCATCAGCGTCATCGTCTTCCCCGCCTTCCCGGTCGGTATCGCCGGCCTCATAGCGCTGGTGGGCATGTGGCGCTCGCCGGCTCTCCACCGGCCCACGGCCCTGGTGGCGGTCCTGCTGAGCAGCCTGTTCATCTTCGTGAGCACGATGCTGCTCTTCCCGGTGGCGACGCTGTGGGGCACGTTCATGCACGCCTCCGGGCCGCTGTTGGTGGGCCTGGGTGTGGTCGCTGCGCTCGGCGGTGACGCACTGCTGGCACGAATCTCGAGCGCGCGCGAGTGGGACCGCCCGAACGTCATCATCGCGCCCATCGCGCTGGTCTCGATCGCGGCGCTGTTCACGGTCTTCCAGGTGCGCGTCTTCGGCGAGCAGTCGGTGGACACGCAAGCACGCTACGAGGCGCTGGGGCGGTCACTTGCGACGGTCGCAGCCGAGACGGGCGAGCCTACTCCCGACACGATCATCACCGACCACCCGATGTGGCTGGCCGACGTTACCGGCGCCTACGCCATCGCCTTGCCCGACGAAGCGGTCGCCTCGGTGATCGAACTGGGCAGGGTATTCGACACACACTGGGTCGTGGTGGTGGACGAGCGTGGCCGCTACCCGCAGGTCCTGCTCGACCCCGCCACGAGGTCATGTCTCAGCGACGAACCGACCCGACTCGAGGCTGAAGGGGTCGAGGCCTGGCTCTTCCGACTCGGCCAAGCGTGCCCCTCAGCATGAGTACTGATGCATGGACGGCCAGCGCCAACGCCTATACTCCGAGCCACATGGACGGCGGGACGCCGCGATCGCGGCGACATAGAACCGGGATGAACGAGGCACAGGCGGCAATCCCCTGCCTGCGACCACATGCGCACAGCCAAGCAGATGCAGGCCCGACGCTACGGCTCGAGCCTCACCCCAGAGAGAGGAGCGTGGAATGACTCCGGGCGAGTACAAAGGACCCGACCGCCGCCGAGGCGGCCCCGACCGGCGAGATCCCGCGGCGCGGGTCAAGATCCTGCTCGTCGATGACCACGCCCTGTACCGCGTGGGTATGCGCCAGACACTCGAGGGCGAGGCCGACTTCGATGTGGTCGCCGAGGCTGACGACTCGCGCAGTGCCATCGACGCTGCCGGCGGCCACACGCCGGACATCGTCCTGTTGGACTTGTCGCTGCCGGCACCCGGTGGCATCGAGACCACGCAGCGCGTCAAGCGCGAGTGCCCCAGCGCCGGCATCATCGCGCTGGCCGCGGCCGAGGACGAGGACCAGCTGTTCGAGGCCATCAAGGCCGGTGCCGCAGCGTTCCTGCTCAAGGACATCGGCCCCGAGGACCTTGTGGCCATCATCCGCCGCGTCAACAGCGGTGAGTACCTCATCAACGACAAGGTCTTCGCCCGTCCGTCGGTGGCCAACCGTGTGCTCAAGGAGTTCCGCGAGCTGGCGGTCTACGGACAGGAGGCCGCGCCCATCTTCGCGCCGCTCTCGCCGCGAGAGGTGGAGATCCTCGACAACATCGCCAAGGGCATGACCAACAAGCAGGTCGCCTATGCCCTCTCGATCAGTGAGCAGACGGTCAAGAACCACATGAGTTCGATCCTCCGCAAGCTCTCGGTGAACGACCGCACGCAGGCGGTGGTCTACGCCATGAAGCAGGGCTGGATCAGGATCCCCGAGGATTGAGCGCCCCGGAGCCTCCTCGCGCTCCTGGACGGCCACCGGCCGATTCCGGTCAGCCAGGCACGCCCCAGCCCGGCCCCGGCGGGCCCCCGCCCCCACCGGGCGCCATGCCTCTCCCGCGTCCGCCCGGGTCGCCACCCGGCGGGCCGCCGCCCATGCCTGGCATCCGGCCGAGGCAGACCGACCTCATGGGGCTACGCAAGGAGCTCGAAGAGGACATCGCCCGCATCGAGGGTGAGAACAGTGAGATCGACCTGCTCATGGAGCAGGTGCTCGTGGAGATCGAGCGGCATGAAAGCCGTCGCACCAAGATGCAGACGCAGCTGGGCACGCTCGAGACCAGTGGCAGCGCCGACGCCACCGAGCTGACCGAGCTGCGCGACAGCCTCCTGGCCCTCACCCGTCGGGAGATGCTCTTCGATGCCCAGCGACAGGTGCTGGAAGGCAAGCAGCGTGTACTGGCGCGATTCCTTCAGCGCCTCGTCGAGATCGACAACAGCCTCGCCGCCATGGGTGGCGGCCCCATGCGCCCCGCCCCCGTCGCCTCCGCCGGCCTGCGTGCCCTGGCGGAAGCCTCTGGCGGCAGCGGCGCTCCTGGCCTCAACCAGCCGGCGCAGACGATGCGCAGCCAGGAGGAGCTCCGCCGCGACATCGTGCGCCAGCTCCACGACGGACCAACACAGTCGCTGGCCAACATCGGCCTGCAGGCGGAGATCGTGGAACGCCTCGTGCAGAAGGAGGACGCGCGCGCGGTCGACGAGATCGAGGCCCTGCGCCAGCTGGTGCAGCAGGCCCTCGACACGACCAAGGAGTTCATCTTCGAGATCCGGCCGATGGTCCTCGACGACCTGGGCTTGGGGCCGACCTTGCGGCGCATCGCCAACGATCGCAGCCGGCGGGAAGGCACAAGCGTCGAGTTCGACTCGCACGGCCTCGAGGAGCGACTGGAGTCGGACATCGAGAGCGCCGTCTACCGCAGCGTCGATGAGGCCGTTGCCGGCTACCTCGAGCTGCGACCACCGTCGGTGCTCGTACGACTCGACTGGGGCGAGCGTGAGCTGGTCGCGACGGTCAAGGCCACCTGGCCGCGCGTCAACCCTGAAGGCCGGGCCGAGTCGAGCGACATGGCGGCCGCACGCTCGGTGGAGACCCCACCCGCGTTGCTGGCGATGATGGAAGAGAAGCGGTCCGCTGAGCTCGAGGCCGACAAGGCCTCGCGATCGCTGTCGGCCGAGCGGGTCCTCGAGATCGAGCACCGCGCTCGCGCGCTGGGCATGACCCTGACGATGCGCGACGACGGACAGGTGATGGAGTTGATCGCGCCGATTCGTCGCTGACGCCGAACCGTCCGGCACTGACCCTGAGGTCCGAGCGGTGTGGTCCCGTGCCCGGCCGGGGAGTGCGGTGCGCACGGAGGTCCCGGGCACACCCGACCGAGGACCCATTCCCGACAGGCACCGTCGACCCTAGGTTGCGTGGTGTCAAGACCGTGCCTGCCCAGCCAAGGAGCCCTCATGATCCTGTCCGTCATCGACAGCCTGTCCCGCGACACAGACGAGCGCGGACAGGGTCTGGCTGAGTACGCGCTCATCCTGGCCCTGATCGCCATCATCGCGATCGCCGCCCTCATCTTCCTTGGTGGCGAGATCTCCGGGATCCTGTCGACCATCGGCGAGGCCATCTAGCCTGGACCGAACGATGCGGGCATCGAAAGCGGTGCCCAGCTGCATGCGGCCGTCCGGCTCCCACGGGGGTCGGCACGATCGCAACGGAACGACCACGACACCGGCGCTTCGACGCCGGTGTCGTCGTGTGTGGCCCCTTCCCTCAGGCGAGGTCCGCGAAGTGCGGCCAGAGGGCGAGATCGAGATCCGGCACCAGCTCGCGGAGACGCTCCACCTCCGGCCCGTAGTAGCTGGCCAGTAGCTCCTGCTGCTCGAGGGGCACGCCGACCTTGTCGAGCTTGGCCTTGTTGCGCGGGCGAGCCAGCTCCTCTTCGGGTAGCTCGTGCGGAGGCAAGCGCAGGAACTCGAAGGTCCGTGCCAGCTGGCCCGCCGGATCGGCCGAGCAGGCCTCGTACTGGAGGACCAGCAGGCGCTCGGCGGGGTACTGCCGCAGCAACCATTCGATCTGCGTAGCGTAGAGGCCGCGCTCGATGGCATCGGTGACGATGCGCACGCGGTCACCGAAGACGCGCAGCTCGCCGTCGGCGCTCTGGCCGTCGAGCAATCCACCCCGGTCCTGGTGGCAGAGACCGCTGATGTAGCGCTCGACCGGATCGCGCAGCAGCACGATGGCCTTGGCCTCCGGCGCGGCCAACTTCACCATCGGCGGCACCCACGCACAGTTCATGTACTCCGGGGTCTTCTCGCCTGCAAGCGCTCCCGCGGGACGCGGGAAGTAGCGGTGGTAGCGGGCGATGTGCTCCTCGGTCGGCCACTCGTCCCAGAGCCGGTCGAAGAAGTGCAGCTCCGGTCGCTGGTTCTCCGGCTGG
The DNA here is from genome assembly GCA_964476955.1 of uncultured Anaerolineaceae bacterium. GTDB lineage: Bacteria > Chloroflexota > Limnocylindria > Limnocylindrales > CSP1-4 > JAFMJV01. The sequence continues at coordinate 533 of CAYZDQ010000044.1, read as the reverse complement.
ACCACTCCAGGATGCTGCTCGATGAGGCGGAACCACCACGTCGTACCCGACTTCTGCGCACCGAAGATGATGAAGTCGGGCGCGCCGGTGGTCCAGCCCGGCGGGCACTCGGGGAACTCGGGCAACGTCTCGAAGACCTTGCGGCGAGCGCGGATGCTGGCCGGGTCCATGGGCTTGGGTTTGGGGGCCGGGGGCTGGTAGAGACCCAGTCGCCTGCGCAGCTTGCGCAGTCGGATCTGGCGCATACGGGAACCTCGGGATGGGTGCGAAGGATGTGTGGTGCATGATAGCCGCCGACGTCCGGCGAGGCGCACACGGCTCCTATACCGCATAGCCCGATAGTCATATCGCCGGACGCGCTGGCCGTGCATAGGATTCCGGTGACACTTGTCAAACCAGTTGGAGTCCTGCTCTTGTTGTCGACCCCCGATGAGCGCGTGCTCGTACCGCACAGGGCGAACCTATACCCCGTGACTGGTATTTGGAATATCGCCGGTCTACCCTTGAGCAACCACCACGGCCGCCTGCCTAAC